>DALYHR010000201.1:0-4663 GCA_031970775.1 Burkholderiaceae bacterium
GCCTTGCGCGACAAGGGCATCCTCAATGAGGAAGAGTTCGCTGCCAAGAAGGCCGAACTGCTAAAGAAACTGGTCTGACCCGCCCGCTCCCGGCTTCGTGAGTTCCGCTCCCCAACGCGCCTACCGGGCGCTGTGCCCCAACTGCGGCGGCGCGGTCGAGTTTCGCTCGGCCGCCTCGGCCAGTGCCATCTGCAGCTACTGCCACAGCACCCTGGTGCGCGAGGGTGAAGCGCTGCGCCGCATCGGCAGCAGCGCCGAGCTATTCGACGACCACAGCCCCTTGCAGCTGGGGGTGCGCGGTCGCCACAGCGGCATTGGCTTTGCACTGATCGGGCGCTTGCAACTGCGCAGCAGCGGTGACGCCCCCGCGAGCGCCTGGAACGAATGGCATGCCCTGTTCGACAACGGCTCGACCGGCTGGCTGTCGGAGGACAACGGCGCCCATGTGCTGGCCTTCGACATTGATCTGCCCGCAGGCACCCTGCTGCCCCCGCCAGCGCAGCTGCGTCCGGCCCAGCCATTGACGGTGGCAGGGCAGCGCTGGAGCGTCGGCTCGGTCACGACCGCCCACATTGGCGCCGCCGAAGGCGAACTGCCCACCCCGCCAGCCGCCGGTGACTTCGACGTCGTCGATCTGCGCAGCGAGGATGACCGGGTCGCCAGCTACGACACCTCGGCCGGGCAGCCCGCTCACTGGTCGGTTGGGCGACCGGTCCGGCTGGCCGATCTGAGCCTGTCCGGGCTACGCGACACCACCGCCGAGCTCAAGCTCGCCGGCCGCAGCATCGAATGCCCGTCCTGCGGCGCCTCCCTGCCACTCCGGCTCGACACCACGCGCTCGGTCGCCTGTTCGCAGTGCAAGGCGGTGATCGACGTCTCCCAAGGGGTCGGCGCCGAACTCGGTCACTACGCACAGGACAACGGGCAGGAGCCGCAGTTGCCGCTGGGTTCGACCGGCCGGCTGGCGCTTGCTGACCACAGCAGCGGCCGCGACACCCCGACCCTGCCCTGGCAGATCGTCGGCTATCTGGAACGCTGCGATCTGCCGACCCCGGGGTCGGACGACGACCAGACCTTCTGGCGCGAGTACCTGCTGTGGAACCGTCAGGAGGGGTTTGCCTTTCTGGTCGATGCCGAAGACGGCTGGAGCTGGATGCGGCCGATCACCGGCACCCCCAAGGTCGACCGCGGCGGTTTGCGCGTCCAGCTCAACCGCATCAGTTACCAGCGGCGCTGGGGGCCCTACGCCGCCACGACGACCTATGTGCTGGGCGAGTTTTACTGGCAGGTGGTGCGCGGCGACCGGGTCATGGTCAGCGACTACGACGGGCTCGGCCAGGAAGCGCGTCGCCGCCTCAGTCAGGAGATGCAGGGCCGCGAAGTGACCTGGTCGGCTGGCACCGCGCTCGACGCCAGCGAAGTCGCCGACGCCTTTGCCATCCCGCCCTCGCAGCGCCGTGCATTGGCCCGCGATGCCGGCCCGGCCTCGGCGGATCTGAGCGGCTGGAAGGTTCTGGTGGCCATGGTGGTGGCCGGATTGCTGCTGGGTCTGCTACTGAGTCGCTGCGACTCGACTGACTGCAACGCCGTGCGTGACACCTTCGGCCCCGATAGCGCCGAATACCGCCAGTGCCGCCAGGGCAGCGGCCGGATTGGTTCATCCTCGGGCGGCGGAGGCTCCTGGGGCGGTTTCAGCAGCGGCGGCGGTGGCCACAAATAGAGCCAGCCCCGACTCCTTACGCACCCTTCAAAGGACAACAACTCATGAACATCCTCGACCCCCACATCCTGCTTGGCTCGGTGGTCTACGCCGTCATCGGCGTAGCCGTGCTGTGGCTGAGCTTCATCGTCATCGACAAGATCACCCCCTACAAGCTGTGGGAGGAGATCGTCGAGAAGAAGAATCTCGCGCTGGCGGTGGTGGTTGGTGCGATGTTCATCGCGATCGGGCAGATCGTCGCCGCAGCGATTCATGGCTGAGGGGGGCGCGGCGCCAGAACAGCCGCGTATTTCGGGGGCAATCTCGCTGGCCGATCTGACGCTGCTGGCCTCGGTCTTTCTGATCGCCGCCTGCGGGCTGGTCTATGAGCTGGCAGCCGGAGCGCTGGCCAGCTACTTGATCGGTGACTCGATCACGCAGTTTTCCACCGTGATCGGCTGCTATCTGGCGGCTATGGGGCTGGGCTCCTGGCTGAGCCGCTTTGTCGAGCGACAACTGGTGGCGGTGTTCCTGCGGGTCGAGCTATTGGTCGGTCTGATCGGCGGGCTGATGCCAGCTGTGCTGTTCTGGGCGTTCAATCAGGGCCCGGCCTCGGCAGGCTTACCCGCCTTTCGGGTGTTGCTGGTGGTATTGGTGATCACGGTGGGCACGCTGGTCGGGCTGGAAATTCCACTGGTGATGCGCATCCTGCGTCAACACGCCGGGCCCGGCGGTGTGGCGCTGAAGGATCTGGTCGCGCAGGTGCTGACCTTCGACTATCTCGGTGCCCTGGGTGTGTCGCTGGCCTTTCCGCTGCTGCTGGTACCGAACCTTGGACTGATCCGCACCGGGCTGCTGTTCGGTCTGCTCAACGCCGCCGTGGCAGTCTGGGCGCTGTGGATGTTCCGGGGCGAGTTGCGCCGACTGCGCGCGCATGCGCTGGCCTGTGCCGCAGTGCTGCTGACCCTGAGCGCAGCGATGACCCAGGCCGACCGGCTGACTACCTGGGCCGAGGAGCGCTTCTACGGCGAGCGCATCCTGTTCCGCACCAACAGCACCTATCAGCGCATCGTCGTCTCCGAAGGTCAGGCGGGGCTGCGGCTCTTTCTCAACGGCAACCTGCAGTTTCACGAACGCGACGAGTATCGATACCACGAAGCACTGGTCCACCCGGCGATGGCCGCCCATGGCGCACCCAGGCACGTGCTGGTGCTCGGCGGGGGCGACGGACTGGCAGTGCGCGAAATTCTCAAATACCCATCGGTGCAGCAGGTCACGCTGGTCGAACTCGACCCCGAGATGACCCGGCTGTTTGGCGGGCATCCACGGCTGCGCGCGCTCAATGCCGAGTCGCTATCGAGCCCAAGGCTGCAGATCGTCCATGCCGACGCCTTCGGCTGGCTGGAATCCCAGCCGGACCGGTACTGGGATGTCATCGTGATCGACTTCCCCGATCCGAGCAATTTCGCTATCGGCAAGCTCTACTCCACCAGCTTTTATCAAGTGGTCGATCAGCATCTGGCAGCGGGCGGCTACGCCGTGATTCAGACCACGTCGCCGCTGCTGGCCCGTCGCAGTTTCTGGACGGTGGCGTCAACCCTGGAAGCAGTCGGTCTTCAGACCCACCCCTACCACGCCCACGTGCCGAGCTTTGGGGAATGGGGCTTCATCCTGGCCAGTCACCGGCCCTGGCACGACCCCGATCCGCAGCGGCTTCCGGCGGGCTTGCGCTTTCTGACACCGCCAGGGCTGGCTGCGCTGAGCGATTTCCCGCCCGACATGGCCCGGGTTCCAGCCGAGCCCAACCGACTCTCAGATCAGGGGCTGGTGCGGACCTTCGAGCAGGAATGGGGCCGGGTGTATCACTGACAGTCCGAAGCCATCACTGAGCGGGCATGATCGCGCTCAGCCTGCATCTGGCTGTCGTTGAGATATTCGCGCTCGCCCTGCGCGTTGAGTCGGCTGATGCGCGGATTGCCATCCAGGCTGGAGGCGTACTCGCGGGCGCGACGACAGTTATCGGCGCGCATCTGGGCGCGGCGCTGCTCATCCTGTTTGCGTTGCGCTTCGGCAGCTACCTCGGCCGGTGTGCTGGCGGCCTTGCCCGCAGCCGATGCAGCACCCACCTGAGACGCGGCGGCAGCCCCCGACCGAGATGCGGCGGATTGCGCCGCCTGGGCCGACTGCTGCACAGCCCGCGGCGCGGCAGGGCGAGACAGGATGTCCTTGTCAGGCGTTCCGAACGGCGGCGGCCGGTCGCTGTACTGGGTGCGACCGTCGGCGTCGCGCCACTTCCACTGCGCCTGTGCAGCACCGGCCAGCATCAGACCGATCAGCAGCACAGCCAGCGGGGAAGTCAGGGATACAGAGCGATGCACTGCCGACTGCGAGCGCATGCAGGGGGAAGATTGGTGGGTGTTCATCAACAGAAGTGCGCAGCCTTTTATAATCATATTTTGCGCCCGGAGCCTGACTCATGCGCCTTTTAGGCAAAGCGCTGACCTTCGACGACGTTCTGCTGGTCCCCGCCTACTCTCAAATCCTGCCCCGCGACACCAATCTCTCGACCCGGTTGTCGCGCAACATCACGCTGAACCTGCCCCTGGTGTCCGCTGCGATGGACACGGTGACCGAGGCTCGCCTCGCCATCGCCATCGCTCAGGAAGGCGGTATCGGCATCATCCACAAGAACCTGACGCCCAAGCAGCAGGCTGCAGAGGTGGCCCGCGTCAAGCGCTACGAATCGGGTCTGCTGCGCGATCCGATCACCATCGCATCGACGGCTCGGGTTCGCGAGGTGGTCGAACTCGCCCGCGCCCACGGCATCTCGGGCTTCCCGGTGGTCGATGACGGCCGCGTAGTCGGCATCGTCACCGGCCGGGATCTGCGCTTCGAGACCCGCCTGGACGTGTCGGTGCGCGAGATCATGACGCCGCGCGAACGGCTGATCACGGTCAAGGAAGG
>DALYHR010000202.1:0-4644 GCA_031970775.1 Burkholderiaceae bacterium
GGAATTTTTGTATGCAACAACGCAAAGGCATCATCCTGGCCGGCGGCTCGGGCACCCGGCTTCATCCGGCCACGCTGGCGATCAGCAAGCAACTGCTGCCGGTCTACGACAAGCCGATGGTCTATTACCCGCTGAGCACGCTGATGCTGGCGGGCATCCGCGACATCCTGATCATCAGCACCCCGCAGGACACCCCGCGCTTTGAAGCACTGCTCGGTGACGGCAGCCGCTGGGGCCTGAACTTGAGCTACTGCGTGCAGCCGAGCCCGGATGGGCTGGCGCAGGCCTTCATCCTCGGCCGCGACTTCGTCGGCGGCTCACCCAGCGCGCTGGTGCTGGGCGACAACATCTATCACGGCCACGACCTGCCGCGCCTGCTGCATAGCGCCATGAACCGCACCTCGGGCGCCAGCGTCTTTGCCTATCACGTGCAGGACCCGGAACGCTACGGCGTGGTGGAGTTCGACGCCCATCGCCAGGCGCTCAGCGTCGAGGAAAAGCCCAAGGTGCCCAAGAGCAACTACGCCGTCACCGGGCTGTATTTCTACGACGAGCAGGTCTGCGACATTGCGGCCTCGATCAAACCCAGCGCCCGCGGCGAGCTGGAGATCACCGAAGTCAACGCCACCTATCTGCGTCAGGGCCAACTCCATGTCGAAATCATGGGGCGCGGCTATGCGTGGCTCGACACCGGCACCCACGACAGCCTGATGGAGGCGGGCCAGTTCATCGCCACCCTGGAAAAGCGCCAGGGCCTGAAAGTGGCCTGCCTGGAAGAAATCGCTTTCCGTCAGGGCTGGATCGACGCTGCACAGGTTGAGGCCTTGGCCCAGCCGATGCTCAAGAACGGCTACGGGCAGTACCTGCTCAAGGTCATCAACGACAAGGTGTTCTGAGATGAAGGTGATCGAGACGTCGCTGCCCGGGGTGCTGATTCTGGAGCCCCGGGTCTTCGGGGATGACCGGGGCCATTTCTTCGAGAGCTGGAATCAGAAGAAGTTCGACACCGCTGTCGGCCATCCGGTGGCGTTCGTGCAGGACAACCAATCGCGCTCACGCCGTGGTGTGCTGCGTGGGCTTCATTTCCAGCGCCCCCCCCATGCCCAAGGCAAGCTGGTGCGTGTGACCTCGGGGCGAGTCTTCGACGTTGCCGTCGACATCCGCCGCGACAGCCCGACCTTCGGCCGCTGGGCGGGTGTGGAACTCAGCGCCGAGAATCACCGCCAGTTCTGGATTCCGCCCGGCTTTGCACACGGATTCCTCACGCTGAGCGAATCGGCTGACTTTCTCTACAAGACTACGGACTACTACGCCCCGCAGAGCGAAGGTGCCCTGCGCTGGAACGATCCGGCCATCGGCATCGAGTGGCCGGACTGCGGCGCCGAGTTGACCCTGGCCGCCAAGGATGCGCAGGCCGCAATGCTGGACCAGATCGTTCCAGGCGACACTAAACTGACAGCTTCAGAGGGAAGTCATTGATGAAGCGCCTGATCGAGCGAGCCAAACGCGGGCTTAAACACTGGAACCGCAAGCGACTCGAAGCCCGCCGTAAGCGCAAGCAGCCCTCCTATGCGCAATGGGTTGCCCGATTCGATACACCGGATGACTCCGTGCGTGAGGCCTGGGCTCAGCGGCTCGTCGATCTCGGTGAAATCGGAAACACGCCGGCTGTGTTGGTACTGGTTCCAATCAGTCCAAACACTGAGGCCAGGCAACTTCAGCACTCGTTGGACAGCCTGAAGAACCAAGTGGCTCCGGGGGTGACGGTGCGCCTTGTCGTACCGATCACCGGGTTACCTGCCAAGTTGACTGAAACGGTCGCCGTATTCGAGCAACGCCCGGGCTCGGTGCAGATCTGCACCTGCGCTGAAGGGATCTCCCCCCACAGCGGACTGGCCCTCGATCAGGCACTCCAGGATCAGTCCGACGCAACGGTGCATCTGGTCTTGCAACCCGGTGATATGTTGGCCCCCCAGGCCACACTGCTGGTACTGGAGGCACTCAAGCGCTGGCCGCAGGCTGTGCTCGTCTATAGCGACGAGGATCAACTTGACGAAGCAGGGCAGCGGCAGAGCCCTCATTTCAAGCCGGACTGGAACCCGGAAATGCTTCTGTCGACCGACTGGCTGGGCCGGTCGGTCTGGATCCGATGGGCCGCGGTAGCAAAAGAGGGGGGCTATGCAGCCTCAGGCAGTCACAACCCCCATCACGACCTCAGGCTGCGCCTGACGGAGTCTCTGTCCTCAGCCACAGCAGCGCTGATTCATCTGCCTCACGTTCTGCTGCATGCAGCGGGCTCCGCCCTCAATCAGCCCGAGGCACCCGGGCAATCCGATATCGCTGCAGTTCAGTCCGCCCTGAATCGCCGGGGATGGGCGGCGAAGGCCGTGGCTGATCCGCACCCCTGCGGCCTACTGGTTCGCGTGGTCTGGGACCCGCTACCGATCGAGCCCTCGGTAACGATCATCGTGCCGACCCGCAATGGACTGTCACTACTCCAAGTCTGTCTGGAAAGCGTACTGGCGCTGACGCGGTACCGTAATTACGAAATCCTGGTCGTCGATAACGGTTCGGATGATCCGGCGACTTTGCGCTATATGCAGGACATCGCCGCTCGCGAATCGAGGGTCCGAATTCACAGGGACGACAGCCCATTCAACTATTCCGCCCTGAACAACCGCGCTGCGGCCCTGTCGAGCAGCGACATGCTGGTGCTGCTCAATAACGACATTGAGGTCATCAGCCCGGACTGGCTGCATGAAATGGTGTGCTGGGCGCGCCAGCCAGGTATCGGCGCTGTGGGCGCCAGGCTGTGGTACAGCAATCGGACCTTGCAGCATGGGGGGGTGATCGTCGGCATCGGCGGTGTGGCAGGTCATGCCCAGAAGCATTTGGAACACCACGCTGCGGGCGTCAATGGTCGAGCCTTGATGTTGCAGAACTTCACGGCGGTCACTGCGGCCTGCCTGGCTGTGTCCCGCTCTCATTTTGAGCAGGTCGGCGGACTCGATGAAGGGTTGGCTGTGGCCTTCAATGATGTCGATTTCTGCTTGAAGCTCCATAGCGCCGGTCTGCGAAACCTCTGGTCACCCCATGTAGAGCTGTTTCATCATGAGTCGGTTAGTCGGGGGTCGGAAGACACGCCAGCCAAGAAGGCCCGCTTCAATTCCGAGGTATCCATCATCAAATCCCGCTGGGCTGGTCTGATCCGTCATGACCCTGCCTACAACCCGAACCTGACCATTCATGCTGAGGACTTCGGACTCGCGGTCCCTCCGCGAGTCCATCTCGCGCAGCGTTGGTTCGAGGTGAATCGGGCTTGATGGCTGCACCGTCTGCGCTGTCGGCTTGGCTCCTGCTGCTGCCTTTGTCGGCAGCGGCACTTGCCGCCGCAGGTCTGCAGCGGTGGCAGCGCCCAGTTGCTGAACCAGGAGGGCAATCCACGGAGTCAAGACAACTCGGCCTGGACGGTCTAAGAGGGCTTCTGGCCCTGAGTGTGGTGCTTCACCACGCCACCATCTGGTATTTCTATCTGCGCACAGGGCGCTGGGAAGTCCCTCCATCCCGGCTGCATACGCAACTGGGACAGGTCGGCGTCCTGATGTTCTTCATGATCACGGCCATGCTGTTCCATCTGCGGCTGCTGCAAAGCCCCCAACCCACCGGCCCTGATTGGATACGGCTCTACAAGTCACGCATCCTCAGGCTCGTGCCCTTGTATCTGCTGACAATGGTGGCCATGCTGGCCCTGATCGGCTGGCGGTCCGACTGGACAGCGCGTGTTCCCTTGCCGGAACTGCTGCGATCGACGGCGGCCTGGCTGCTGTTCACCCTGCCGGGAATCCCGAACATCAATGGTCTGCCACAAACTTTCGTGCTCACGGCTGGAGTCACCTGGTCACTGCCCTATGAGTGGTTGTGGTATGCCCTGCTGCCCCTGATCGCCCTGGTGATAGGTCGTCGCCCTTCGCGCCCCTGGCTCCTATTCGGACTGCTGGCCCTGTCGTCGACGGCTCTGTGGCATCCACGTGGCCAACCCTTGCTGGGCTTCCTGGGCGGCATCGCTGCGGCCTGGGTCATGCATCGATTTGGTCCAGACTCCCCTTGGGCCAGGTTATCCAGGGGGCCATGGGGTTCATGGCTGACCCTGGTGTGTCTGACAGTCAGTCTGACCGGCTTCGAGTCCGCCTATCAGGGGGGGGCACTGCTGTTCGTGACGTTGGCATTCAGTCTGATCTGCAGTGGATCGACACTATTCGGATTACTGACTCACCCCGTCTCCCGTTGGCTGGGCGACCGCGCCTACGGCCTGTATCTCCTGCATGGGCTGCTGCTGTCGATTCTGTTCGTCGATGGCCTCGGGCAGCCAAGAGCCGCCGACCTTTCACCGTTGGCTCACTGGGGATGGATTGCCGCCCTGATGTCTGTCCTGATCTTCATTGCTGATCTTGGGCACCGCCTCGTCGAACGACCCGCCATGCGACTGATGCGCTCGCCGCGCTGACGGCGGCGGCACCACTCATCACATCAACACGATGTCGTATTGCTCCGGATTCATCGTCGCTTCCGCCTGCAGGGAAATGGTCTTGCCGATGAATTCCGACAGGCCGGCCAGATGCTGGCTTTCTTCGTCGAGCATCATTT
>DALYHR010000203.1:0-4591 GCA_031970775.1 Burkholderiaceae bacterium
TACCGCTCGATCCTCGCCCAGGCCGAGTGGTTGTGGATCGACTCGAAGTTTTCGACGTCGGCCACGTAGCGGCCGATGCGCGGGTCGGCGTTGAGGCGCAGGGCGACGTCGCGCACCAGATCCTCGACGAACTTGGGGTTCTCGTAGGCGCGTTCGGTGATCCACTTTTCATCGGGGCGCTTGAGCAGGCCCCAGATTTCGCTGGAAGCACTTTCCTCGGCAAAGCGGACGATCTCGGTCCAGCTGATCGGGGCCAGCAGTTCCAGGCGCAGCGTCACATTCGAGCGCTGGTTGTGCGCGCCGTAGTCAGAGATTTCCTTCGAGCAGGGGCACAGGCTCTTGACCGGCACCACCGCTTCGGCCCAGATCGTCGTGCGGCCGTCGCGGGTTTCGGCGATCCAGCCGCCCTGGTAGTCCATCAGGCTGGCCACGCCGGAAACCGGGGCCTGCTTGCGGATGAAAAACGGAAAGCGTGCCTCGATGGTGCCTTCGCGGGCGTGCAGACGCTCCAGCAAATCGGCCATCTCGGTGCGCAGCGTCTCGGCGGTCAGCGGGCGGTCGAGTTGCTCCAGCCAGGCGACGAAGCGCGACATGTGCGTGCCCTTTTGCTCGGCCGGCAGGGCGACGTCGAGGCACCAGGTGGCCACGGTGGGCGTGGTGTCCTTGCCGACTACCACCTGCAGCGGGTAGCGCAGGGCGCGCACGCCGACGCGCTGAATCGCCAGATGGCGGCCGTCGCGTTCGCTTTGGGTGTCCGGAATCGCCGGGCCGTGGGAAGAAGCGTGCTGGGAAGCGGTATGAGTCATGGTCGCAAGCCTGAAGCGGTTCAGGCCAGGTCGCCGAAACGGGTGCGGATGGCCTTCTCGATGCCCGGGGCATCGAAGCCATAACGGGCGGCCAGCAGGGCCGGGTCGCCGTGGTCGACGTATTCGTCGGGCAGGCCGATCGTCAGCACCGGACGCATCAGGCCGGCGGTTTGCAGGGCTTCGAGCACGGCGCTGCCGGCGCCGCCGGGGATGCAGCCTTCCTCGATCGTGACCAGCGCGTCATGGTCGCGCGCCAGCTCCTCGACCAGCGCGGCATCCAGCGGCTTGACGAAGCGCATATTGGCCACGGTGGCGTCGAGCGCTTCGGCGGCGGCCAGTGCCGGGTACAGCAGCGGCCCGAAGGCGAGGATGGCGATGCGGCGTCCGGCCGGACGGTTGGAGCGGCGGCGCACTTCGCCCCGGCCCCAGGGCAGCTCGTCGAGCGCTTCGGCCGGAGCGATACCGGCACCGCTGCCGCGCGGATAGCGCACCGCCACGGCCTCGTCGCGGCGATAGCCGGTGGTCAGCGCCCGGCGCAGCTCGGCCTCGTCGGCCGGAGTCAGCAGGGCGAGCTTCGGAATGCAGCGCAGGAAGGCGATGTCAAAGGCGCCCATGTGCGTGGCGCCATCAGCGCCGACGATGCCGGCGCGGTCGATCGCGAACAGCACCGGCAGGTTTTGCAGCGTCACGTCGTGGATCAGCTGATCGTAGGCGCGCTGCAGAAAGGTCGAATAGATCGCCACCACCGGCTTGACGCCCTCGCAGGCCAGACCGGCCGCGAAGGTGACGGCGTGCTGCTCGGCGATGCCGACATCGTGATAGCGCTCGGGAAAGCGCTGGTGAAACTCCACCATGCCCGAGCCTTCGCGCATCGCCGGGGTCACCGCCACCAGCTTGGGGTCGGCGGCGGCCATGTCGCACAGCCACTGGCCGAAGACCTGGGTGAAGGTGAGCTTGGGCGGGGTGGCGGGCTTTTGCAGGCCGCAGGCCGGGTCGAACTTGCCGGGGCCGTGATAGGCGATCGGGTCGGCTTCGGCCAGCTTGTAGCCGCGGCCCTTCTTGGTGACGACGTGCAGGAACTGCGCGCCCTGCTTGTCGCGCAGGTTCTCCAGCGTCGGGATCAGCGCGTCGAGGTCGTGGCCGTCGATCGGGCCGACGTAGTTGAAGCCGAATTCCTCAAAGATCGTGCCGGGCACGACCATGCCCTTGGCGTGTTCCTCGAAGCGACGCGCCAGCTCCAGCAGCGGCGGGGCGTTCTTGAGCACGCTCTTGGCGCCCTGACGGGCAGCGGCGTAGAACTTGCCGCTCATCAGCCGGGCGAGGTACTTGTTGAGCGCGCCGACCGGCGGGCTGATCGACATGTCGTTGTCGTTGAGCACCACCAGCAGGTTGGGCACCTTGCCGTCGTGCGGCATGCCGCCATTGTTGAGGGCCTCGAAGGCCATGCCGGCGGTCATCGCTCCGTCGCCGATGATCGCCACACAGTGACGATGCTCGCCCTTCTGCTGCGAGGCCAGCGCCATGCCTAAAGCGGCCGAGATCGAGGTAGACGAGTGCGCGGTGCCGAAGGTGTCGTATTCGCTCTCATCCCGCTTCGGGAAGCCCGACAGCCCGCCGAGCTGGCGCAGCGTGTGCATGCGGTCGCGCCGGCCGGTCAGGATCTTGTGCGGATAGGTCTGGTGGCCGACGTCCCACACCAGCCGGTCGTCCGGCGTGCTGAAGACGTAGTGCAGCGCGATGGTCAGCTCGACGGTGCCGAGGTTGGACGACAGATGGCCGCCGGTGCGCGAAACGCTGTGCAGCAGATAGTCGCGCAGCTCATGGGCCAACTGGCCGAGCTCGGTGCGGGACAGGCTGCGCAGGTCGGCCGGGGACTGGATGCGGGAAAGCAGAGCGGGAACGGGGGTCATCGCAGGGGGATTCTTCGTTCGGCGTCGGGCTCGACAGGAGCGATCAGGACTGGCGCCGCACCACGCGGTCGGCCAGCCCGGTCAGGGCATCGAGGTCGCTTAAACCGGCCAAACCGCTGGTGGCCAGGGCCTCGAGGGCCTGCTGGTGCAGCAGGGTCGCGCGCTGGCGCGCCCCGTCGAGGCCGAGGGTCGAGACATAGGTGGGCTTGTTCTGATCCTGATCCTTGCCCGCGGTCTTGCCGAGGGTGTCGGAGGCCTGGGTGACGTCGAGGATGTCGTCGACCACCTGGAAGGCCAGGCCCAGCGCTGCGCCGTACGCAGCCAGAGCCTGTTGCGCCGCCGGCGTTGCATCGCCGCAGGCTGCGCCCATCATCACGCTGGCCTGCAGCAGCGCGCCGGTCTTGCGGCGGTGCATGTCCTGCAGTTGTGTCTCATTCAGCGGCTGCCCGACGCTGGCCAGATCGATCGCCTGCCCGCCGACCATGCCGAACAGGCCACTGGCGCGCGACAGCACGGCGCACAGCCGGGCCTGCATCGCCGGGGGGATCGGATCGCCAGCGTTGTCGTCGGGGGTCAGTACCTCGAAGGCCAGCGCCTGCATGGCATCGCCCGCCAGCATCGCCTGGGCTTCGCCAAAGCGCACATGCACGGTCGGCTTGCCGCGGCGCAGCACGTCGTTGTCCATGCAGGGCAGATCGTCGTGGATCAGCGAGTAGGCGTGAATCAGTTCGACCGCACAGGCCGCGCGCAGCGCCGCAGCGCGACCGGTTTCGGTCGTGGCACCCACGGCACGGGCGGCCGCCAGCACCAGCAGCGCGCGCAGGCGCTTGCCACCGTCGAGCACGCCGTAGCGCATCACCTCGCCCAGTCCGGCCGGCGCCTCGGCGCTGACATGACGATCGAGTGCGGATTCGACGGCAGCCAGTTCGGACCGTGTCCAGGCTTCGAAGGCTTGTGAGGCTGCGGAATCAGTGGAGTTCATCGTCATGGCGTATCGGCCCAGGGCTGCAGTCGGCCTTCTTCCAGAACCTTGACCTGCTGTTCGATGGCGTCGAGGCGGCCGCGGCAGAAGCCGAGCAGTTCGGCACCCCGGCGGTAGCGCTCCAGCAGCTGATCCAGCGGCAGCTGTGCTCCTTCCATCGCCTGCACCAGCTGCTCCAGCTCGGCCAGAGCCTGCTCGTAGCTGGCCGGGGTGGCGGGCAGGGGAGGTGTCTTGGGGGAGGCGCTCTTGGGCATGTCCGGGGGCGTGAAACCGCGGATTGTAGTGGTGCGCCCCCACACGCTCCTGAACCGGCAGGAATGGACCCGGGTTGATCTGTCGCAAGCTGTTTCGGACCCAGTGGCTACAATCCCCGCCCTGCCAAGCGGCCAGCAGGGGGTCGCCGAGGCATTCATCCACCCGCTGCCAGCCCGTTCTTTGGAGATATCTGGGGATCATGTCCGACCTGAGCATCTCGCTCCAGCCGAGTCGCACCCAATTGCCCGTGTCCAGCTACTTCGACACGGCCCTCTACGAACAGGAGATGCGTCTGCTCTTCCAGTCCGGGCCGCGCTACGTCGGGCACGAACTGATGGTGCCCGAGGTGGGGGACTACCAGGCGCTGGCGCAGGAGGGCGAGGGCCGGGTGCTGATCCGCGGACACCAGGGCGTCGAGCTGCTGTCCAACGTGTGTCGCCACCGCCAGGCCGTGATGCTCAAGGGCCGCGGCAACACCGGCAATAACGTGGTCTGCCCGCTGCACCGCTGGACTTACGGTCTGGGCGGTGAGCTACGCGGTGCGCCGCACTTTCCCGAAGATCCCTGCCTGAACCTGCGCCGCTATGCGGTGCAGAGCTGGAACGGCCTGATCTTCGAGATGCCCGAGCAGGCCGGCG
>DALYHR010000204.1:0-4565 GCA_031970775.1 Burkholderiaceae bacterium
AGCGCACCGCCTCGATGGCATCGAGCAGCGCTTCGGGCGTGGCGGGGGCGCGCAGCGGCGGCTGGCAGCCAGTCGGGCCACAGGCGGCCACGGCGTCGCGCAGGGCCAGAAAGACCGAAAAGCCCAGCAGCAGCGGCGGTTCGCCCACTGCCTTGCTGCGGTGGATGCTGTCTTCGAGGTTGGCGTTGGCAAACAGGGCGACATGCCAGTCGGCCGGGATGTCGCGCGCGGTCGGGATCTTGTAGGTCGAGGGCGCGTGGGTCAGCAGCCGGCCGGTGGTCGGGTGCCACTTCAGCTCCTCGCTGGTCAGCCAGCCCATGCCCTGCACAAAGCCGCCTTCGATCTGGCCGAGGTCGATGGCGGGGTTGAGCGAGCGGCCGACGTCGTGCAGCAGATCGACCCGTTGCAGGCTCCACTCGCCGGTCAGGGTGTCGAGCAGCACTTCCGAGACCGCTGCGCCGTAGGCGAAATAATAAAACGGGTGGCCGGTCAGGGTCTGGCGATCCCAAGACAGCCCCGGCGTGGCGTAAAAGCCGTCGCTCCAGAGCTGCACCCGCGCCACATAGGCCTTGCTGACCAGCTCGGCAAAGGCGATATGCCGGCCCATCGGCCCGCTGACGGCTGCACCTTCAAAGCGCACCTCGGCTGGGTCGATGCGCCACTCTTGGGCGATCAGCGCGGCCAAGCGCTGGCGGATCTGCCGGGCGGCGTCCTGCGCGGCCTTGCCGTTGAGATCGGCGCCGGTCGAAGCGGCGGTGGCCGAAGTGTTTGCGATCTTGGAGGTGTCGGTGGCACTGCAACGCACTTGGCTGGGCGGTAGGCCGAGTTCGTGCGCCACCACCTGGGCGACCTTGGTGTTGAGCCCCTGGCCCATCTCGGTGCCGCCGTGATTGACCAGCACCGAGCCGTCCAGATAGACATGCACCAGCGCGCCGGCCTGGTTGAAGTGGTTGACGTTGAAGGAGATGCCGAACTTGACCGGCGACAGCGCCAGCCCCTTTTTGAGCACGGGGCTTGCGGCGTTGAAGGCGCGCACCGCCTCGCGCCGGGCGCGGTAGTCGCTGCTGGCCAGCAGCTCTTCGACCAGCGGCTCGATCACGTTGTCGGTGACGACCTGACCGTAGGGCGTGACGTTGTGCGTATCGGTGCCGTACCAGTTGGCGCGCCGCACCTCGACCGGGTCCAGCCCCAGATGGCGGGCGACGTGGTCGATCACCACCTCGGTGATCAGCGCGCCTTGCGGGCCGCCGAAGCCGCGAAAGGCGGTGTTGCTCTGGGTGTGGGTGCGCGGCAGGTGACCATGCAGCGCCACATTGGGCAGCCAGTAGGTGTTGTCGGCGTGGCAGATCGCCCGGGTCAGCACCGGGCCGGACAGATCGGCCGAATGCCCGGCCTGACCGATCAGGGTCAGCTCCAGCGCCAGCAGCCGGCCGGCGTCGTCGAAGCCGACCGCCCAGTCGTATTCAAAGGCGTGGCGCCGGCCGGTGATCATCATGTCGTCGTCGCGGTCGGGGCGCAGCTTGGCGGGCCGGCCGGTGACGCGGGCGGCCAGCGCGGCCACGCAGGCAAACAGCGCCGACTGCGACTCCTTGCCGCCAAAGCCGCCGCCCATGCGCCGGCAGCTCACCTGCACGCGGTGGATCGGCAGGCGCAGCGCGTGGGCCACCTGCGCCTGCATCTCGCTGGGGTGCTGGGTGGAGCAGTGAATCTGCAAGCCGCCGTCGTCCTGCGGCATCGCCAGGGCGATCTGGCCTTCGAGATAGAACTGCTCCTGCCCGCCCAGGCTCCAGTGGCCCGAAAGCCGGTGCGGCGCCTCGGCAAACGCTGCGGCCACGCCCTCGGGGTGGGTGGCGCGGCTGAGGTGCATCGAAGGCAGCACGGTGTCGCCTGCGGCCAGCGCTTCGCGCAGGTTCAGCCGCGCCGGCAGGGCTTCGGCGCGGATCACGGCAGCGGCCTGTGCAGCGGCGCGGCGGGCGCTGTCGCGGTCGATGGCGACCACGGCAAAGACCGGCTGCCCGACGTAGCGCAGCTCGCCCTCGGCCAGGATCGGGTCGTCGTGAATGATCGGGCCGCAGTCGTTGTGGCCGGGGATGTCGGCGGCGGTCAGCACCGTCACCACGCCGGGGGCGGCGCGCAGTGCATCAAGATCGATGCCGAGCAGCCGGCCGTGGGCCAGCGGTGAGAGGCCCAGCGCGATATGCAGCGTGCCGACCGGCTCGGGCAGATCGTCGGTGTAGGCCGCCCGGCCGGTGACATGCAGCTCGGCCGATTCGTGCGGCAGGGCGCGGCCGACGGCGGGTTGAGCGGAGTTCATGCGCTGGCTCCCGAGACAAGGTGATGGTCATCGAAGACGCGCAGCTCGGCGGCCGGCACACCCTGGCAGATCTCCAGCCAGAAACGGCGCAGCAACCCGGCCGCAGCGCGGCGGCGGTAGGCCGCACTGGCGCGCAGATCGTCGATCGGCTGGAAGTCCTGATTCAAGGCGGCGCAGGCGGTGTTCAGTGCGGCTTCGTCCGTGACCGAGGCGCCGAGCAGGGCCCCTTCTGCCAGCGGCGCCCGTCGCACCGTGGCGGCCATGCCGCCGAAGGCCAGTCGCACGGCCTCAATGCGATTCGATCGTGGGTCGATGCGTAGCGCCAGCGCAGCGCTCAAGGTGGAGATGTCGCAGTCGTGGCGTTTGGACAGCTTCCAGGCGCGCAGATGCCAGCCCGCCGCTGGATCGACGCTTTCGACACTGCCTTGACCCGCGCTCGCCGCAGCGGGCACCCTCAGCGCCTCGATGAATTCACCCGGCGCCAGCAGATTGCGCTGATAGCCGGTCTGGAAGTCCTCCAAGGCCACCTCGCGCACGGTGTCGCCCAGGCGCAGCCGCAGCCGCCCACCCAGCGTCAGCAGCACCGGGGCGCTGTCGCCGATCGGTGAGCCGTTGGCGAGGTTGCCGACCAGCGTGCCGGCATGGCGCACCGGCGGGCCGGCAAAGCGCTTCCACATCGCCGTCAGCTCGGGCCACTGCGCGGCCAGCGCGCTCCAGCCGTCTTCGAGCGTCACGGCCGCGCCGATCTCCAGCCAGCCATCCGGGCCGAGCCCGAGTCGGCGCAGCTCCGGCACCGCCCCGAGCCAGATCAGCGGCCCGGGGTCGCGCAGCTGCTTGGTCACGCCCAAGGCCAGATCGGTGCCTCCGGCCAACAGCCGGGCCTGCGGCCAGCGTTGCCGGGCCTCAGCCAGTTCGGCCAGCGATTGCGGCGCCTGCCAGGCCGGGGGCACGGCGTCGGAGCCGGTCTT
The DNA here is from genome assembly GCA_031970775.1 of Burkholderiaceae bacterium. Classification (GTDB taxonomy): domain Bacteria; phylum Pseudomonadota; class Gammaproteobacteria; order Burkholderiales; family Burkholderiaceae_C; genus Sphaerotilus. The sequence goes on from DALYHR010000204.1 coordinate 3,283, forward strand.
TGCTGGGGATGCGGCCAGATTCTTCAGTTCTTGCAGCCGTTCGCGCAGCCCGTCCAGCGGCAGATCGGCACCGCTAAGTAAGCCCATGCGCTGCCCGGCGTCCAGAATCGGCCGGTAGCCGGTGCAGCGGCACAGATTGCCGGCCAGCGCATCGGCCAGCCCTTCGCGGCTCGGGGCCTTTCCGGAGCAGCGGGCCCCTTCGTGGGCCAGCGCCAGATGCACGGCAAAGCCGGGGGTGCAAAAGCCGCACTGCGAGCCGTGGCAGTGGATCAGTGCTTGCTGTGCCGGGTGCAGGGTGCCATCGGCGGCGCTGAGATCCTCGACCGTCAGCAGCGCCTTGCCGTCCAGGGTGGGCAGAAAGCGGATGCAGGCGTTGACCGCCCGCAGGCGCAGGCCGTCGCGGCGCAGCACCGAGTCGGCGAGGTGGCCGTCGGTGTCGTCGTCGAGTTCGGCCACGATCACGCTGCAGGCACCGCAGTCGCCTTCGGCGCAGCCTTCCTTGGTGCCCATCGCCCCGGCCTGCTCGCGCAGCCACTGCAACACGGTGCGGGTCGGGGGCACGTCACGTAGCTCGATCAGGCGGCCGCGATGGATGAACCGGATCGGAGCGGGGCGGGAGAATGAATCGATCATGGCGTGACAGTATCGACTGTGGCGACAAGTTGAATACGATGTGACATATGACACGCATATCGACCCGCGTATGACGCTGCCGCCGGATTCCACGAACATCGACCTTCATCTCGTCAAGGTTCTGCATACCGTGATCACCGAACGCAGCGTTTCCCGGGCTGCCCTGCGCCTGGGCTCCACTCAACCTCTGGTCAGCGCGCAGCTGCGCCGGCTGCGCACCCTGACCGGGGATGCGCTGCTGGTGCGCGGGCGCTCGGGCATGGTGCCGACCGAGGCCGCGCTGGCGCTGCTGGAGCCGGCCGGTCGGCTGCTGCGCGAGGCCGATCTGATTTTTGGCGCTGCCCGCAGCGGCCGCGATTTCGAGCCCGCCGCCTCCGAGCTGACCGTGCGCATCGCCGCCAGCGACTATCTGGCCCCGGAGTTTCTGCCCGCCCTGGTGACGCGGCTGCGCGGCGCCGCACCGCTGCTGCGGCTGGAGCTGCTGCCGCTGTCGGCCGAGTTCGACTACCGGCGCAAGCTGGCGCTGGGTGAGGTCGATCTGGTGATCGGCAACTGGCTGGAGCCTCCGGGCGAGTTGCATCTGGGGCGGCTGGTCAGCGACGAAGTGGTCTGTCTGGTCGCTGCCGACCACCCGGCGGTGCGCGACCCGG
>DALYHR010000205.1:0-4552 GCA_031970775.1 Burkholderiaceae bacterium
CCGAAGGCTTCCTCGCTTTGCCGGTCGCCTTCAGCGGCTTCGAGGATCACCTGATAGGTATTGGCCGCGCCGTAGATGGTCGAGACCTGCCGGTCGCCATAGGCGCTGTAGAGCACGCTGCGCAGATCGGCCATCGACACGCCGAGCAGCGCAGCCTTGTCACGATCGATCATCAGGCTGGCCTGCAGGCCACGCAGTTGCGAATCGCTGGTGACGTCGCGGAACAGCGCGTCCTCACGCAGACGGGCCTGCAGCTTGCCGGCCCACTCGTTCAAGGCATCGGCGCTGACGCTTTGCAGGGTGTACTGGTAGCGGCTCTTGCTGGAGCGGCCACCGAGCTGCAGGTTCTGCACCGGCCGCAGATAGACCTGAATACCGGCGATGCCGCGCAGCTTCTTGCGCAGACCCTCGACCACCTGGGCCATCGCCGGGCGCTCGCCGCGACCTTTCAGGGTGACAAACAGCCGGCCGGTGTTGAGCGTGGCGGAACTCGGACCACCCGCGCCGATGAAGGAGCCCACCGCGCGCACCGCCGCATCCTGCTCAAACACCGCGGCCACCCGCGCCTGCAACTGCTGCATCGCAGGAAAGGAGATGTCGTCCGACGCCTCGGTGGTGACCTGGATCAGGCCCAGATCCTCCTCGGGGAAGAAGCCCTTCGGAATCTGCACGAACAGCACGGCGGTCAGCACGAAGGTGGACAGCGCCCCGACCAGCACCAGCCTGCGGCGCGCCAGCGCCCAGTCGAGCGAGCGGGCATAGGCCGCCAGCAGCCGCCCAAACCCGCGCTCGAAGGCCCGACCCAGCGCCGACTCTTCCCGGGCCTCGTGATGACGCAAAAAGCGGCTGGCCAGCATCGGCACCAGGGTCAGCGACACCAGCGCCGAGACCAGAATCGACAGCCCGACCACCACGGCGAACTCGTGAAACATCAGGCCCATCACCCCGGGCATGAAGAAGATCGGAATCAGCACCGCCACCAGCGAAATCGAGATCGACACGATGGTGAAGGCCATCTCGCGCGCGCCCTTGAGCGCGGCCTGGAAGGGGGGCTCGCCGTTTTCGACGTGGCGCACGATGTTTTCCAGCATCACGATCGCGTCGTCGACCACCAGCCCCACCGCCAGTGTGATGCCCAGCAGCGAGACGTTGTCCAGGCTATAGCCCAGCGGCTGCAACAGCGAGAGCGCCCCGACCAGCGACACCGGCAGCGACAGTGCCGGGATCACCGTGGCGGTGAGCCGGCGCAGGAACAGGAAGATCACCAGCACCACCAGCACCACCGTCAGGGCCAGCGTCAGGTTGACGTCGTGCAGCGCGTCGCGGATCGACACCGAGCGATCGTTGAACGGCGTGATCACCACCGAAGCCGGCAGCTGCGCGGCAAAGCGCGGCAGCAGCGCACGCACCCGGTCGACCACCTCGACCGTATTGGCATCGGGCTGACGCAGCACCGCCATGTTGATCGAAGGCTCGCCGTTGTAGGTCGAGGCACTGCGGGTGATCTCGATGCTGTCCTGCACCTCGGCCACATCGCGCAGCCGCACCGGCGCACCGTCACGGCTGCTGACGATCAGATTGCCGAATTCGCGGGCGCTGGCGAGCTGGCGGTTGGCCTGGATCGTCAGGGTCTGGCGCGGACCTTCGAGCACCCCGACCGGAGTGTTGGCGTTGGCACTGCCCAGCACGCTGCGCAGATCGTCGATCGTCAGCCCGCGTTCGGCCAGAGCCTGCGGCCGCACCTTGACCCGCACCGCATAGCGCTTCTGGCCAAAGATCGACACCTGCGCCACACCCGGCAGGGTGGACAGCGTGGGCGAGACCAGGTTTTCAGCGAACTCGTTGAGCTCGGACAGCGACATCGACGGCGAGGTCATCGCCAGGATCAGCACCGGCGCATCGGCCGGATTGACCTTGCGATACGACGGCGGCGTGGTCATCTCGGCCGGCAGACTGCGCTGGGCACGGAACAGTGCGGCCTGCACGTCGACCGCCGCGGCCTCGATATCGCGGCTCGGGTCGAACTCCAGCACCAGCGAGGTCTGGCCCAGCGTATTGATCGAGCTGATCGTCGCCAGACCGGCGATGGTGGAAAACTGCTTTTCCAGCGGCAGCGCCACCGAACTGGCCATCGTCTCAGGCGCCGCACCGGGCAGCACCGCGCTGACCTGGATCACCGGGGTGTTGTAGCTCGGCAGCGCGGCGACCGGCAGTTTTGACAGCGCCACCAGCCCGGCCAGCACGATGGCCAGGTTCAGCAGCACCGTCATCACCGGACGGCGAATGAACAGATCGGTGAAATTCATGCAGAGGCCCCCGAAGCGGCTCCGGAAGCTGCCCCTGAAGCGGCCTTGCCGCCGCCGGCCGGCACCACCTTGACCGCGCCACCCGGGCGCAGATTCTGCTTGCCTTCGACCACGATGCGGTCACCCGCCTTCAAGCCCTCGACCGCCACCTGATCGCGCAGCGGCTGCAGCAGCTTGACCGGGACGAGCTGCGCGGTGCCGTCCTCAGCCACGCGGTAGACCTGCCGCTCCGCGCCGCGCTGAATCACCGCCGCCTGCGGAATCACCAGCGCACCAGTCAACGTACGCAGCTGCAGCCGCACCGTGACGTACTGACCCGGCCAGAGCGACTGCTTCGGGTTGGGCCAGCTGCCGCGCACCTTGATCGTGCCGGTGGGGGTGTCGATCGCGCTGTCGATGAAATCCAGCCGGCCCTCCAGCGGCTCCGCGCCGCCAGGTCGTTGCGTGGCCGGCACGGTGCTGAGCTTGACGCCGGCGCCCTGCCCCTGCAGCCCCGGCAGCTGCGCTTCGGGCAACGCAAAGCTGATGCCGATCGGATCGATCTGACTGATCGTCACCAGGGCCGCCCCACCGGGCTGCACCAGCGCGCCGACATGCGCATTGACGGCACCGACCCGGCCCGACTGCGGCGCCCGAATCGTCGCGTAGCTCACCGACACCTCACTGGCCGACACTGCCGCCTCGCTGGCGCGCACCGCAGCCTGCTGCGACTCGACCTGGGTCTGAGCAGCATCGACCGCGCTCTGAGCAACAAAGGCTTGCGTCCGCAGCTCGCGGGCGCGGTCGAGCTGGCGCTGCAGATCGGCCAGGGTGGCGCGATCGCGCTGCAACTGCGCTCGGGCCTTGTCGAGATTGGCGCGATCCATGCGGTCGTCGAGCACGAACAGCACCTCGCCGGCCCGCACTGTCTGTCCGTCTTTCACCCGCACCTCGCGCACCGTGCTGCCGATCTGCGGCCGCACCTCCACGCTGCTGAGCGACACCACCGTGCCGGCGGCTTCAACCACCACAGGCACATCGCGCGGCGCCACCTCGACCACCGTGACACTCTGCGCCGCAGGGGCCTTGGGTGCCTCAGCCGAAACGGCCGCCGGCTGACCCGGAATCAGCTTGAGCAGCCACGCCCCCAGACCCACCACCCCAACCAGAACCAGAACCCACAGAAGCACTTTGGTTTTCATGAGCGACAACTTCTTAAACAACCACCGCGAGCTGACCCGCGCAGCCCAAGGGCGGCGACTGTATCACCGGCCTGTAAACGCTGCGCAAATTTGAGGCAATCCAGACAAAGTTCAATGATGACAAGCACTTGCACGCCAGATCCCACCACTCTCCACAGGCTTGTTCAGCGTCTGTGGGGATCGCTGACCGCTGGCCCCCTGCCCCACGGTCGGCTCGGGGATTGCTGTGGACAAGCCCTGCAGCCTTGCCTCAGTCCGACTCGTTCGGGTGTTGGATTTCGCGCTGTCAAGATCTTGACATCTGGTTGCGAATCTGGGCCCCGGCACCGTTCAGGCCCGATTGCCACTTCGGCGGGCAATCCAGCTCGGTCCATGCTGTGACACCAGCTTGGCGCATCCATCCACCATCAGCCCACAGGCTTATCCACAACCCCTGTGGATGCCCTCAAAAGCCCCGGATTTGCGGGTCGGGTCCTCCCGATGTGGACAAGTGCCTGTGGATAACCCAATTTTCCGGCCCGAACCGACTCAGGCAAACAGGTCACGGGCGCGGTCTCGACCCTCGGTGAACGTGCGATACCCGAGCCGACAACTCAGTCCACTGGCCTGATCGCCCGCCTGAATCGGCTGATTGCGCACCTGCCCGGCGATCCAGGCGCTACACAGTCGGTCGATCAGGGCGACCTCGTCTGCCTTGACCGCATCCATGTCCAGCTTGACCAGCGCAGCAAAGTTCCTCAGCCCGCCGGCCACATCGCCGGGATGGTCGCCGAGCCCGTCCGGCACCTGCCAGACCCCGTGGGCATCCGGCACCGGCTGAATCAGCGGATTGAGCCGGATCAGCCGCAGTTCCTGCCGGGGATCGATACCGGTCACCCGGCCGTGAAGCATGCAGCAGGCCGAAAAGCTCGCCACGTCTGGCGGATCGGCCAGAATCGAGGTCGCCAGCACCGGCACCTCGGACCAGAGATAGTCTCGAGCTGCCTGCGACGGATCGATCAGCAACTGCGCGTCCTGCGCGACCGCTCCACTACCCATCGGCAAGGCCACCGTGGCGGTGCCGAT
>DALYHR010000206.1:0-4512 GCA_031970775.1 Burkholderiaceae bacterium
CAGGAAGGGGTGCCGACCTATGAGCGCATCAGCGACGCGGTGGCCGAGCCGGTGGTCTACATGCTGGACCGCTATGTGGTCGGGGGCTTCTACCGGGTCAATGCCGATCGCGGCGTCGACGAGAACCTCAATGCCCCGGGCGCGCGCTTTGTGCCGCTGGCCTTTGCTGAGAGTCATCACCTGCCGCGACCGGGCGAGCGGCCGGGGGCCAGCGCGCCAAACCGCTTCTACATGTACGGCGTGATTGCCCGGCTGGCGATGCTGGCGGCGAGCTACGAAATGGAAGCCACAGACCCCAATGCCGAGGTCTACGAATGAATTCTATGAAAGTGCTTGCCAGCTCTGTGTTTTGTGTGTGATAATTGCATTCTTCTGACGCGGAGTGGAGCAGTCTGGTAGCTCGTTGGGCTCATAACCCAAAGGTCGCAGGTTCAAATCCTGCCTCCGCAACCACATTCAGAACAAAGGCCCGCACATCGCGGGCCTTTTTCTTTGGTCGATTCGAATTCACTCCCCCAAGATTGCGGGGGGAATAAGTGTAAAAAAAGAAACTAGCATCAACCGATTGTGTCTAATCGCGAGAATTTCAAATCTCGCGGGGCGGTCGAACCTGGGTTCGGAGCATTGCCCCTTGCCCTGACACACCATGCGACTGGGATCCGGCAGCTTTGCTGCGCGTTTGAGCTTGGGTCTGCGGAGCACCGCAGCCTTGGCATGTCTGACCTTCTTCGGGCTCTCTCTTCCGGCGCAGGCGGCCGTCTCAGTCGCGACCAGCTTCCTGCAGCAGTTGGTGCTACCGGTTGGCTCCCCCGAAACCGCCGTGACTACGGCAGTCCAGGGTGACGTCCTCACACTCAAGATCGCGCTGCAAAACGGTTCTGGGGCGCTTGTCGGTGGCGCACTGACCGATGTGCTGCCTGCTGGCATGGTGCTGGCACCCAATCCCAATCCCCGTGCAACTGCGACCTGCGGCGCGCCGATCTATAGCGCCGTGCCGGGGGCAAGCTCCTTTGGCTTTACGGCTGCTCAGGTGCCGGCCGGCACCGTCAACGGTCCGCAGGGCCTGTGCTCGATCTATGTCGATGTCACCGTGCCGCTGACGGCGGCCCTGATCGCGGCCGGTGGCAATGCCACGCTGAACAACACGATTCCCGGTGGTGGCTTCACGGCGACCGACACCTCGGTCAATCTGCCGATCAGCAATATCAATCCGGCGTCGCTGACCCTGCTGGTGTCGGTACTGCGCAACCTGACGGTCGCCAAGTCCTTTGTGCCGGCGACGGTGCCGCTGGGCGAGCCCAGCACGGTCCAGATCGTCCTGACCAATCCGAATGCTGCCGCTGCCGTTGATCTGCTGGCGCTGACCGATGCGCTGCCGGCCGGTCTGACCGCCACCGGGCCACCCACGCTGACCGGTGCCGGTTGCGGCGCCGCCACTGTGGCGGCCAGCGCCAACACCGGGACGGTCACGCTGAGCCTGACCGGGCTGACCTTGGCCGGCAATGCTAGTTGCACGATCAGCTGGCCGATGCAGGTGACGGCCCCGATCGGCACGCTGACCAACACGATTCCGGCCAACAGCCTGATCAATAGCCGCGGCCTGCTGCAGAACGCCGCGAACGCCACTCTGACGATTCGCGCGCCCCTGAATGGTCCGACCAAGGCGCTGGCGCCGACGACGGCGGCGACGTTGCAGCCGGTGGCCTTGACGATCCGGTTGCCCAACAGCAGCACAACGCAAACGCTCAGCGCGGTGACGTTCACCGATGCCTTCCCGGCCGGCATGACGCTCAGCCCGGGCCCGGTCACGCTGACCGGCTGCGGTGCAGGCACCGTGACTCCGACCAACGCAGTCGGAACCGAAACCTCCTTGGTGCTGAACGGCGGCACCATCCTGCCCAATGGCACCTGTCAGATCACCGCCAATGTGCAGGTGGCTACGCCCGGGCCCTACACCAACACGATCCCGTCGATCACTTACGTCAGCAACAACCCGCTGGTGGTGGGCACCCAGACGGTCGGACCGATCAGCGCCAATCTGACGGCCTATTCGCAGTTCACGATTGCGTCCAAGGCAGCGCGAGACCCGCGCCCTGCAATGAATGCCGCTGCAGGCAATCTGGTGCCGGCCAACCTGGCGCGTTTCCAGATCGTGCTGAACAACTATTCCTCGGCGATTCAGTCGGGGATCTCATTCATCGATCCGCTGCCGGTCAGCGGCGGGGCACAGATCACTTACGTTGGCACGCCAGCGCCGGTCTTTACCAACTGCGGTGCGCCGACCGTCAACGCGGCCAATCCGGCGGTGGCGCAGTTCGATGGCATCACGATGGCGGCTGGCAATTCGGCGGCGCCCACCACCTGTCAGATCGATTTCTGGGCGCTGGTTCCCGCGGGCTGGACGGTTGGCACCCGGGTGGCCAACGGCAGCACGATGGATCTGCAGCAGAACGGGGTGAGCATGTTGCAGGGCGCCCGCCCTGCAACCAATGTGCAGACCGTTGCACCGCTGACGGTGACCAAGGCCGTGTCACGGCCCACGATTGCGCAAGGCGAACTCAGCCTGCTGACGATCACGCTAACCAACAACAACTATGTCGATATCACCGGCGCACAGTTGCTCGACAGTCCGCTGTTCGGCTCGACGGCGCTGGGTGAAGTGCGTCTGGCCGATTTGCCCGGTGCGGCGACCACTTGCGGCGGCACGCCGGTGTTTGGCGCCGTGGGTGGCGACACGACCTTTTCCGCCAGTGGTCTGACGATTCCGCAGCGCGGCAACTGCACGGTGTCGGTGTGGGTGCGTGGTGTCGTGGCTGGCGGACCGTATCTCAATCAGATTCCGGCAGCCAATGTGACGGGCCAGATCGATGTGAACGGGGTCATCACTCCGGTGCAGGCTGCGGGTGCAGCGACGGTCAACTTGACCGTCACCTCGGTGATCAGCGCTGCCAAGTCCTTTGCCCCCACGTCGGTCGCGTCGATTGGTGGGACATCCCGCGTCACCGTCCAGATCAACAACATCGGCACGGCGGCACTGACTGGGGTGCAGGTCACCGACCCACTGCCGGCCGGTCTGCTGTTGGCCAACCCACCCAACGCAACCACGACCTGTAATGGCGCCACGGTGATTACGGCGCCAGTGGGGGGGACAACGGCCACGCTGCAGGGCGCGACGGTGGCAGCCGGGGTGCCGTGTCTGTTCCAGTTTGATGTGACGACCGATGGCACGGTGGGGCTGACCGCCTCGGTCAACACGATTCCGGCGCGCACCGGCGTGGTGGCGGATGGCGGGCTATTCAACGTCCAGGCCAGCTCGGCTACCTTGAACAAGGTGGCACCTCCCCAGCTCAGCGTGCGCAAGTCCTTTGCGCCGGCGACGCTGACGGCGGTGGGTGAGCCCTCGCGCCTGCAGGTCACGATCGACAACACCGCCGGCACCGTGCCGCTGACCGGGCTGGCGCTGACCGACAACCTGCCCGGCGGCATGGTGGTGGCGGCCACGCCGGCACCGACCACGACCTGCCCGGGCGGGGTGATCGATGCCGTCCCAGGCAGCAGCCTGGTTGCGCTGAGCCAGGGCACGCTGGCTCCCGGTGCGAGCTGTGTCTTCGAGGCCAATGTGACGTTGACCTCGATCGGCACTCACAACAACCTGCTGCCGACCGGGGCAGTGCGCAACAACGAAAACGTTTCGAACACGGCGGCGTTTTCGGCCAACCTCCAGACGCAGGCGGCCATCGGGGTACAGAAGAGCTTCAACCCGGTGTCGGTCGTGGTGAATCAGCCGTCGCGGTTGACGATTCAGCTGATCAACGCCAAGGATGTGGCGGTGACCAATCTGTCGGTCAGTGACACCTTGCCGGCCGGTGTGGTGCCCGCGGTGCCGAATGCTGCCTCCACCACCTGCCCGGGTGGGCTGGTGACGGTCAATGGCTCCACGGTCACGCTGACCGGCGCATCGCTGCCGGCCACGCCGCTCAACGCGCCGGGTCAGACCTGCGAGGTCGGGCTGAACGTGGTGTCGGCCATGCCGGGCATTTACCTGAACACGATTCCGGCGGGTGGAGCCTCCGCTCAGGACAGCGTGACGACCGCGCTGATGAACAACCTGGTGCCGACCACCGCGACGCTGGAAGTGCGCGACGCCGCCGTGATCACCAAGGCCTTCGCCGCGCCGAACGTGCGACTTGGCACGGCCAACCGACTGACCATCACGATCGGCCATCCCAACAACATTCCGCTGACCTCAGTCAGCCTGACCGATACGCTGCCGGCCAATGTGTCGGTGGCGCTGGTGCCCAACGCCGTCACCACCTGCGCTGGCGGGCTGGTGACGGCTACGCCGGGGGCCACTGCCGTGCGCCTGACCGGAGCCACCGTGCCCGCAGCGGGCACTTGTACGGTGGCGGTTGACGTGCTCAGCAACGTGCCGGGCAGCTACACCAACACGATCCCCGAGCTGGCGCTGAAGTCGGCCGAAGGGGTGACCAATCTGCTGCCGGCTTCGGCGAG
>DALYHR010000207.1:0-4494 GCA_031970775.1 Burkholderiaceae bacterium
CCGCCAAGGACATCCAGAACGAGGTCGATGTGCGCCTGAAGCGTCTGGCACGCACCGTCAAGGCCGACGGTTTCCGTCCCGGCAAGGTGCCGATGAGCGTCGTGGCCCAGCGTTATGGCTACTCGGTGCAGTACGAGGTCATGAACGACAAGGTGGGCGAAGCTTTTGCTGCCGCTGCCAATGAAGCGCAACTGCGCGTGGCCGGTGTGCCGCGCATCGCTGAGCGCGCCGGCGCCGAAGAAGGGCAGATCAGCTTTGATGCCACCTTCGAGGTCTATCCGGACGTGCAGATCGGCGATCTGTCGACCCTGAGCATCGACCGTGTCGCCGCTGAAGTGACCGAAGAGGCCGTCGACCGCACGGTCGAGATCCTGCGCACCCAGCGTCGCACCTTCGCCCAGCGCCCGCACGCCGAAGCCGCTCAGGACACCGACCGCGTCACCATCGACTTCGAAGGCAAGATCGACGGTGAACCCTTCGACGGCGGCCGTGCCGAGGCGTTCCAGTTCATCATCGGCGAAGGCCGCATGCTGGCTGAGTTCGAAAACGCCGTGCGCGGCATGAAGACCGGCGAATCGAAGACCTTCCCGCTGACCTTCCCGGCCGACTATCAGGGCAAGGAAGTCGCCGGCAAGGAAGCTGACTTCCTGGTCACGCTGACCAAGGTCGAAGCCCAGAATCTGCCGGAAGTCGATGACGCCTTCGTCAAGCAGCTCGGCATCGCCGAAGCCACTGTCGAAGGTCTGCGTGCCGACGTGCGCAAGAATCTGGAGCGCGAGGTCAAGTTCCGCGTCGCTGCCCGCAACAAGCAGTCCGTGCTCGAAGCGCTGGAAACCCTGGCCACCTTTGACCTGCCCAAGGCCCTGGTCGACTCCGAAGCCGAACGTCTGGTCGAAGGCGCGCGTCAGGATCTGAAGGCCCGCGGCATCAAGGACGCCGACAAGATGCCGGTGCCTGCCGAGATGTTCACGCCCCAGGCCGAGCGCCGCGTCCGTCTGGGTCTGGCCCTGAACGAGCTGGTGCGCGCCAACGCCCTGAACGCCACGCCGGAGCAGATTCGCGCTCACATTGAAGAGCTGGCTCAGAGCTACGAGCGTCCGGAAGACGTGGTGCGCTGGTACTACGGCGATGCACAGCGTCTGTCGGAAGTCGATGCCATCGTGATGGAAGCCAACGTGACCAGCTTCGTGCTGTCCAAGGCTCAGATCACTGACAAGTCCGTCAGCTTTGACGAACTGATGGGCAACGGCGCAGCGGCAGCCTGATCGGCTTTGCGGCTTCGCCGGTTTGTACCGGCATTCCGGTCCTCTGATGGGCCGGAGCTCACAAGGGCGCTGCGGCGCCCTTGTCTTTGCGCCCTCATAATCGGAATCGTTGTCCGACATCCCTGGAAACCTACTGATGAGTGCCATCGAGACGCAAAACCTGGGCCTGGTGCCCATGGTGATCGAGCAATCCGGCCGCGGCGAGCGGGCCTACGACATCTACTCGCGCTTGCTGCGCGAACGTGTGGTCTTCCTGGTCGGCCCGGTCAATGACCAGAGCGCCAACCTGGTGGTGGCTCAGTTGCTGTTCCTGGAAAGCGAAAACCCCGACAAGGACATTTCGCTCTACATCAACTCGCCCGGTGGCAGCGTCTCGGCCGGCATGTCGATCTTCGACACCATGCAGTTCATCAAGCCCGATGTTTCGACGCTGTGCATGGGCATGGCCGCGAGCATGGGGGCCTTCCTGCTGGCTGCGGGCGCCAAGGGCAAGCGCTTTGCGCTGCCGAACTCGCGCGTGATGATTCATCAGCCGCTCGGCGGTGCCCAGGGTCAGGCAACCGATATCGAGATTCAGGCGCGCGAGATCCTGCGCCTGCGCGAGATCCTCAATCAGATCCTGTCCGAGCGCACCGGGCAGCCGATCGAGAAGATCCGCAACGACACCGAACGCGATTACTTCATGTCTGCCGATGATGCCTGCCAGTACGGGCTGATCGATCAGGTGCTGAGCCACCGAGGCTGAGCGGTGTACGCTCTGACGCATTCCACCCATCCACAAGGTCGTCCCCATGGCTGAATCCCAAGGTTCTCCCGGCGAGAAAGCCTTGTACTGCTCGTTCTGCGGCAAGAGCCAGCACGAGGTCAAGAAGCTGATTGCCGGCCCGTCCGTCTACATCTGCGACGAATGCATCGATCTGTGCAACGACATCATTCGCGAGGAAGCGCCTGCTGCCGTTGCTGACGCGGCCAAGACCGATTCGCGGGCCCTGTCGCGCAGCGATCTACCGATTCCGAGCGAAATCAAGACGATCCTCGATCAGTACGTGATCGGCCAGGATCAGGCCAAGCGCTCGCTGGCCGTGGCGGTCTACAACCACTACAAGCGTCTGCGTCACCTCAGCCCCGAGCGCGGCAAGCATCTCGGCGATGAGGTCGAACTGTCCAAGAGCAACATCCTGCTGATCGGTCCGACCGGTTCCGGCAAGACGCTGCTGGCGCAGACCCTGGCGCGGCTGCTCAATGTGCCCTTCGTGATCGCCGACGCCACCACGCTGACCGAAGCCGGCTACGTCGGAGAGGACGTCGAGAACATCATCCAGAAGCTGTTGCAGAACTGCAACTATGACGTTGAGCGTGCGCAGCGCGGCATCGTCTACATCGACGAGATCGACAAGATCAGCCGTAAGGCCGACAACCCCTCGATCACCCGCGATGTATCGGGCGAGGGCGTACAGCAGGCCCTGCTGAAACTCGTCGAAGGCACGATGGCCAGCGTGCCGCCGCAGGGCGGTCGCAAGCATCCGAACCAGGATTTCCTCCAGGTCGATACCACCAACATCCTGTTCATCTGCGGCGGCGCGTTTGATGGCCTCGACAAGGTGATTCAGAACCGCTCCGAGAAATCGGGCATTGGCTTTGGTGCCACGGTCAAGAGCCCGACGCAGCGCTCGATCACCGATCTGTTCCGCCAGATCGAGCCTGAGGATCTGATCAAGTTCGGCCTGATCCCCGAGTTGGTCGGCCGCCTGCCGGTGATCGCTACCCTGGGCGAGCTGACCGAGGATGCGCTGGTGCAGATCCTGACCGAGCCGAAAAATGCGCTGGTCAAGCAGTACCAGAAGCTGCTGGCGATGGAAAACGTCGAGCTGGAGTTCCGGCCCGAAGCGCTCCAGGAAATCGCTCGCAAGGCGCTGCGTCGCAAGACGGGGGCTCGCGGTCTGCGTTCGATCGTCGAGCAGTCGCTGATGGACACGATGTTTGATCTGCCCCACCTCGAAGGCGTGGCCAAGGTGGTGATCGACGAGAACACCATTGCCGATCACGGCAAACCGTTGATGGTCTATAAGGAGCCGGAGACAGCGGCGCCCGCACAGGCCGACGCGGCCTGACGCGGGACGATTTCCGCACGGATCGTCCGAACCGCTCTTGCATTCCCCCGCTGCGCTCCCAACTGGGGAGCGCAACACCGAAGAGGCCTACATGTCCGGTCAACCGATTCTTCCTCCTGACCCCGTCACGCTGCCGCTGCTGCCGCTGCGCGATGTGGTCGTGTTTCCGCACATGGTCATCCCGCTATTCGTGGGGCGGCCAAAGTCCATCAAGGCGCTGGAGTCCGCCATGGAGTCCGGCCGGCAGATCATGCTGGTCGCCCAGAAGGCTGCTGGCAAGGATGAGCCCACCCCCGAGGACCTGTTTGACACGGGCTGTGTCTCCAGCATCCTGCAGATGCTCAAGCTGCCCGACGGCACGGTGAAAGTGCTGGTCGAAGGGGTGCAGCGCGCTACCACCGTCAGCATCGATGAGGAGCTGGAATTCTTCCGCTCCGTCGTCACCCCGGTGCCGCAGGCAGAGCTCGGTGCGCCCGAGATCGAGGCGCTGCGCCGGGCCGTGACGCAGCAGTTTGATCAGTACGTCAAGCTCAACAAGAAGATTCCGCCCGAGATCCTGACCTCGATTGCCGGTATCGATGATCCGGGCCGTCTGGCCGATACCATCGCCGCGCACCTGCCGCTCAAGCTCGAAAACAAGCAGACCATCCTCGACCTGTTCCCGATTGCAGGCCGTCTGGAAAAGCTGCTGGAGTTGCTTGAACACGAGGTTGACATCCTCCAGGTTGAAAAGCGCATCCGTGGTCGCGTCAAGCGCCAGATGGAAAAGAGCCAGCGCGAGTACTACCTCAACGAGCAGGTCAAGGCGATCCAGAAGGAACTCGGCGAAGGCGAGGAGGGTGCTGATCTCGAAGAACTCGAGAAGAAGATCGCTGCCGCCAAGATGTCCAAGGAAGCGCGCAAGAAGGCCGAGGGCGAGCTCAAGAAGTTGAAGCTGATGTCCCCGATGTCGGCCGAAGCGACCGTGGTGCGCAATTTCATCGATACCCTGGTCAACCTGCCTTGGTCGAAGAAGAGCAAGGTCAAGCACGATCTGCCGCTGGCCGAGGAGGTGCTCAACGAGGATCACTTTGGTCTGGACAAGGTCAAGGAACGCATCCTCGAGTACCTCGCTGTGC
>DALYHR010000208.1:0-4487 GCA_031970775.1 Burkholderiaceae bacterium
GCCTCGATTGAGCGTGAACTGTGGTGGGCGCTGGCGGTGGCGGCGCTGGTCGCCCGGCTGGGCCAGATCGCCATTGAGCCGGCCTACTGGCGCTTCGATCCGCTGCTGTGGCTGAACCTGACCGATGGCGGCTTTCTGATTCCAGCCGGGCTGGTCGCAGGCCTGCTATGGATAGCCTGGCGGCTGGCAAGGCCGATGCCTGCCACCCGCCGCGCACTGGGTCTGGGCCTGCTGGTGGCCGGCAGCGTCTGGAGCAGCCTGAGTCTGGCCACCGGCCAGTTCAGCCGCCCGCCGGTGCCGACGCTCACGTTCAGCACCCTCGACGGCCGCAGCGTGCGGCTCGATCAGCTGGCTCAGGGCCGGCCGACCGTGATCAACCTGTGGGCGAGCTGGTGTCCGCCCTGCCGGCGCGAGCTGCCGGCCTTTGCCGACGCGCAGATGCAGCACCCGGAGATCCGCTTCATCTTCGTCGACGTCGGCGAGGACGCGGTGACGGTCAAGCGCTTTCTGAACAGCCAGCAGCTGAGTCTCGACCACGTGCTGCTCGACCCGCAATCGCGGCTCAGCGACGTGGTGGGCTCAACCGCCCTGCCGACCACGCTGTTTTACGACGCGCGCGGCACGCTGGTCGAGCGCCGCCTCGGCGGCCTGTCGGAAGCCTCGCTGGCCAGCCGGCTCAAGCTGCTCGGCGAAGCCTCGCCGCAGCGCTGATCAGGGCTGAACCAGCAGGACAGCGCCTTCGCTCAGGCCGGTGACGCGGGCAGCGGTGCGGCCGAGCATCTCGCGCTCATGCGCCGTGCTGCCGCGCTTGCCCAGCACCAGCAGATCCGCTTCGGCGCGGGCGGCTTCGGTCAGGATACCTTCGTGGTGGCTGCGGCTCACCGTCATCAGGCAATCCACCGACAGATTCGGAAAGTCGGCGCGAATCTTCTCCAGCGCCTGCTCCTGCGCCCGGTGCAGCCATTGCTCATCGACAGCATCGCCGCTGTTCAGCCGCACGCTCAGCAGGGTCAACGGCAGGCCGCAGGCTGCGGCCACCCCGGCCGCCATCCGGGCCACCCCGATCGAGACCGGCGAGCCATCCAGACCCGCCAGCACCCGCCTCGACCAGATCTGCCCGGCCTTGGGCACCATCAGCACCGTGCAGGGGGCATGACCGGCCACCTTGGTGACCATCTCACCGACCAGCAGATTGGCCAGCATGCCGCGGCGGCCGCGCCGGCGGGTGATCAGCAAGTCAGCCCCGCTGACGCGCGCCTCGCCGACGATCTCGTGCCAGGGCTCCTCGCCGCGTCGTGCACAGGTTTCAACCTCGACGCCTGCGGTCTCGGCCTGCACGCGGATGGCATCGAGCTTGATCGCCGCCTCGCGTTCGATCTGCGCAGCCAGCAGCGGCGCGATCGCCTCGTATTCCGGATTGCTGGTCACCGGCATGACGACACGCAGCCCCAGATTGCAGCGGGCCGCCAGCGCGAAGGCGACGCGTTCGGCGCCGTCGTCGTGTTCGGTGTGCTCGGTCGCCAGCAGCGGCCGCAGGAAGGGATGGGTCATGACACGCTCCACAGGAGAATCCGGCGCCGGACTTCAGTGCCCGCCGCCCAGAATACCCGAGGCCGCCAGCGCCAGCACCACCACCTCGGCCAGCGCCAGCAGCGCAAAACGCCGGTCGCCCTGACGCAGCGCCATCACCATCACGGTCAACAGCGCCGGTACCGAGATGGTCGCCAGCCAGGCGATGCCGAGCAGGTTGGCCACATCGCCCCGGTCGATGCGGGACAACCAGCTCCAGCCGGTGCTCTGGCCCGTGACCGCCAGATAGTGGTGAACCGGCTGGGTCCACAGGGCCGGCAGGTGCTCAGGCGGCACCACAGGGGTCATCCAGCCGCTCATGTAGGCCACAAAGGCCCCCACCAGCAGCACGAAGCCGATCAGCGTGCCGGTACCGAGGATGCCGGCGTAGCGCAGTTGCTCGGGCGAGGCGTATCGCGAGGCGTCGGGGGAGGTGCCGGTGGAAGAAGCGCGAGTCGCCATATCAGTTCCAGAGTCCGAGGCCCTTGAGCAGCGCGCGCAGCCCGGCAAACAGCAGCAGGCCGATCACCCAGCGCCGCACCACCGAGGCCTTGAGCACCTTGAGCAGCCGCGCCCCGATGCGCGCGCCCAGCATCATCCCGACCACCGAAGGCACCGCGATGATCGCCAGCACCGCCCCACGGTTGAGGTACACCCAGGCGGCCGAGGAATCGACCAGCGAGAGGATGAAGCTCGACGTGCCGGCCGAGACCTTGAGCGGCGCGCCCATCAGCAGGTTGAGCACTGGCACGTTGGCCCAGCCGGCGCCAACGCCGAACAGCCCGGCCAAGATGCCGATGCCGGTGAACAGCACCAGCCCCAGCGGGGTACGGTGCACCTGCCAGGCCACATCGCGGCTCTGCGCGGCGTCGTGGAAGACGCCATGCATCTGCAGGGCCTGCGACAGCCGGTCGGGGCGCGGCACCTCGGGGAACTCGGACTTCTTGGCCAGCGTCATCAGCACGACGATGCCCAGCACGGTCACGCCCAGCAGGATGTTGACGGTCGAGGCCGGCAGCGCCAGCCCGATCATCGCGCCGACGATCGACGAGGCCGAGGCCAGCAAGGCCAGCGGCAGCGCCAGCCGCAGGCTCGCCAGCCCGCCGCGCAGCAGATCCGGCCCGGCCGCCAGCGCGCTGGCCAGCGCCACCAACAGCCCGGCACCGCGCACGAAGTCGAGGTGAAAGGGGAAGAAGCCGCCGACGATCGGCACGAACAGCACCCCGCCGCCCACCCCGGCCGGCACCGCGACGATGCCGAGCAGGAAGCACACCACGAACAGCCCGAGCGGCCAGACCCACCAGGGCCAATTCGACGCCGGCAGTCCGCTGGCGGGCGCAGGTGCCACCGCCGTATCAGCCGCCGCCAGTGCGGGCTCCAGCCCCAGCAGCGCCGATCCGATCAGCCCGAACCCCAGAAGCCCCAGCAGGCGCCATGTCTTCATCCCCGCCCCCATCACGCCACCGACTGGTAGTAGAGGTTTTGCGGGTGGTTGGCCTGGGCGAAGAAGATCCAGCGTTCGGCCAGCAGCCCGGCGTACTGCACCAGAGCCACGGTGAGGAGCGCCGCAGCGCTGCTGGCACCGCCGGCCAGCATCAGGGCCGGCAATACAAAGCCCGCCAGCACCGCCGCCCAGAAGATGCGCCGCACCGTGTCCTGCGGCTTGCCGTGGAAGAACTCGCGGGTATTGAACGAGCCGCCCATCGCGCCTTGAGTCTTCTGCACGATCTTGGGGTGGCGCACGCCGATGGCGCTTTGCAAGGTGGACGCCGGTTTGAGCCTAAGCCGGGCATTGCGCCACAGTGCCACCGAGCGGGTCAGCGCCGCCAGCAGCGTGCTCAGCAAGGCGCCGACCGCCAGTGCCGCAGCGTGCTCCGACGCGAACCGGGCGGCCAACGCCGCCGCCAGCCCCAGGCCCGAGGCCAAGCCCATCAGGCTGAAGTTGATCACCGTCCAGGGCGTAGCCCACTCGCGGATCACCCGCACCGCCGCGTAGATCATGCCGGAGCACAAAAACAGCGCCAGCGCCAGCACCACGGTCAGGCCGCCGAGCCACAGCGTCGCCCCTTGGGCGGTGTAGGCGGTGTAATGCGCCAGCCCGTACAGGCCCGCCATGCCGATGAAGGCCGGCAGCACGATCACCTCGCGCGACAGCCACGAGGTGCGCCAGCCAGCCATCGCCCGCCAGGCGCGCTCCGGGTGGCCGAGGTGGAAGAACGAGGCCAGCAGCCCCAGCACCGACAACACGACCGCGACGGCGCTGCCGGCCACCAGCAAGGCGGTGGGCGGCGCTCCCGAGCGCAGCGTCACCCAGGCTTCGAGGCCGACCAGCGCCAGCATCAGACCCTGGGCCGCACCGATCAGCGTGGTCAGAAAAAGGACGGAAAAAGCGGGATGCATGGTGGCTTCAGCCCCCTCAAGGTCAGTAGATCAGTGTTCCCAGTCGGCATCGAGCGGGCTGCCCGTGCCGGACTTCGGGGCGCTGCCATCGACGTGCAGCGGGTTATCGGCGCGCACCAGCTGATCGGCCTTGATCGGAATTTCGACCTTGCGGCGCGGCAGATAATGATTCGACGGCTTGGTGCCGGCCTCGGGCATCAGCGGGTAGCCGCCGCGCTCGCGGATCGCGGTGGAGACGTTCGACTCGGGGTCATGCACGTCGCCAAACAGCCGCGCCCCGGCCGGGCAGGCGATCACGCACGAGGGCTTGCGCTCGGCCTCGGGCAGCGTGGGGCTGTAGATGCGATCGACGCACAGCGTGCACTTGGTCATCACCTGACGCTGCTCGTCGAGCTCGCGCACGCCGTAGGGGCAGGCCCACGAGCAGTACTTGCAGCCGATGCACTTGTCGTAATCGACCAGGACGATGCCGTCTTCCTTGCGCTTGTAGCTAGCACCCGTCGGGCAGACCGGCACGC
>DALYHR010000209.1:0-4454 GCA_031970775.1 Burkholderiaceae bacterium
CTGCTGGAGCAATTCGGTCCCCGTGAATCGATGGACTACGACGTCGTGATCGTCGGCGCCGGCCCGGCCGGCCTGGCCACCGCGATCCGCCTGCGCCAGATGGCGACCGACAAGGGCCTCGACCTGTCAGTGGTAGTGCTGGAAAAGGGCTCCGAGCCGGGTGCGCACATCCTGTCGGGTGCGATCTTCGACCCCAAGGCACTGACCGAGCTCTTCCCCGACTGGAAGGAGCGCGGAGCGCCGCTCAAGCAGCCGGTCACCGAAGACCGCTTCATGTTCCTGACCGAGGCCGGCGCCCGCGCCACCCCGGAAGCGCTGCTGCCCGACTGCTTCCGCAACGAAGGCAACTACATCATCAGCCTGGGCGAGCTGACCCAGTGGCTGGCGGCGCAGGCCGAAGCTCTCGGCGTGGAAATCTTCCCCGGCTTCACGGCCTCGGAGGTGCTCTATGACGCCGACGGCGCGGTGGTCGGCGTCGCCACCGGCCACATGGGCCTGGGCAAGGATGGCCAGCCCACCGACAACTTCCAGCTCGGCATGGAGCTGCGCGCCAAGTACACGATCTTTGCCGAAGGCGCGCGTGGCCATCTGGGCAAGCAGCTGATCGCCAAATACCAGCTCGACGCCGGCCGCGACCCGCAAAGCTACGGCATCGGCATCAAGGAGCTGTGGGAGATCGACCCGGCCAAGCATCACGCCGGTCTGGTGGTGCACAGCGCCGGCTGGCCGCTGGATGGCAACACCTACGGCGGCTCGTTCCTGTACCACGCCGAAGGCAACAAGGTGGCGGTGGGCTTCGTGGTCGGTCTGGACTACCGCAACCCGTACATGAGCCCGTTTGAGGAGTTCCAGCGCTTCAAGACCCACCCGAAGATTCGCAGCTGGTTTGAAGGCGGCAAGCGCATCTCGTATGGCGCCCGCGTCATCACTGCCGGCGGCCTGCTGAGC
This sequence comes from Burkholderiaceae bacterium, assembly GCA_031970775.1. GTDB lineage: Bacteria > Pseudomonadota > Gammaproteobacteria > Burkholderiales > Burkholderiaceae_C > Sphaerotilus. Next base: position 949 of record DALYHR010000209.1, read on the forward strand.
CTGCCGAAGTTTGTCTTCCCCGGCGGCGCGCTGGTCGGCTGCGAAGCCGGCTTCCTCAACGCCAGCCGCATCAAGGGCAGCCACGCTGCGATCAAGACCGGCATGCTCTGCGCCGAAGCCGCTTTTGACGCCATCGCTGGCGGCCGCGCCCACGACGAGCTCTCTGACTACACGACGGCCTTTGAGCAGAGCTGGCTCTATGCCGAGCTGGATCGCTCGCGCAACTTCAAGCAATGGTTCAAGAAGGGGCAGCTGGTCGGCGCGCTGATGACCGGCATCGAGCAATGGCTGCTGCCGCGCCTGGGCTTCAAGGCCCCGCCGTGGACGCTGCATCGCGCCGCAGCCGATCACACCTATCTCAAGCCCGCCGAGGATTGCCGCCCGATCGTCTACCCCAAGCCGGACGGTCAGCTCACCTTCGACCGGCTTAGCTCAGTGTTTCTGAGCAGCGCCAATCACGAGGAGAACCAGCCGGCGCACTTGACACTCAAGGATGCGGCCGTGCCGGTGTCGGTCAACCTGGCCCGCTTCGCCGGCCCCGAGCAGCGCTACTGCCCGGCCGGGGTCTATGAGTTCGTCGAGAAGGACGGTGCGCAGCAGCTGGTAATCAACGCGCAGAACTGCGTGCACTGCAAGACCTGCGACATCAAGGACCCGACGCAGAACATCGTCTGGGTCACTCCCGAAGGCGGTGGCGGACCGAACTACGCCGGGATGTAAGGCTCCTTCAGCTTCGCTTGCGCTGACTGTCACATCGGTGACACGAAGCCCTCGCAGACTCGGGCGGACCTTACCCGTTTGCCCGATGTCCCGACGCACCCTGCCCCAAGCCGCCTCTGTCCGGCTGATTGACCGCGACCTCAGCACCCTGGCCTTCAATGAGCGTGTGCTCGATCAGGCCCGCCGCACCGATGTGCCCCTGCTGGAGCGACTGCGCTACCTGTGCATCGTCTCCTCCAATCTCGATGAGTTCTTCGAGGTTCGCTCGTTTCTGCACCTCGAAGCCTTCAAGGCCGATCTGCACCAGGGGGCCTACACGGTCAGCAGTTTTCAGGGCTTGCACGAGGCCGCTCACCGCCTGGTCGAGACGCAGTACCGGGTCTACAACCAGGTCCTGCTGACTGCGCTGAAGGCCGAAGGCATCGAATTCGTGCCCCACGGCGAGCGCACCCTCGCGCAGCGCCGCTGGGTCGCCCAGATTTTCAACAGCGAGGTCCGCCCGCTGCTGGTGCCGGTCGGTCTGGACCCCTCGCACCCCTTCCCGCAGGTCGCCAACAAGTCGCTGAACTTCATCGTGCGGCTGGGCGGTGAAGATGCCTTCGGGCGCGCCAACGAAATCGCCATCGTCAAGGTGCCCCGCGTGCTGCCGCGCTTCTTCCCGATGCCGGCCAAAGTCTCGGGCAAGCGCAGGCTGTTTGTGTCGATCTCCAGCGTGATTCGCTCGCATCTGGCCGACCTGTTTCCGGGGCGTCAGGTGCTGGAGTTCTCGCAGTTCCGCGTCACCCGCAACTCCGATCTGTCGGTCGACGAGGAGGATGTCAAGAACCTGCGCACCGCGCTGCGGCAGGAGTTGGCCCAGCGTCATTTCGGCGAAGCTGTGCGGCTTGAGGTCTCCTCGGGCTGCTCTGCCGGACTGGTGGACTTTCTGCTCGGTCAGTTCCATCTGCCGCCGCAGGCGCTGTATCGGGTCGCCGGCCCGGTCAACCTGGTCCGGTTGAGTCAGCTGATCGATCTGATCGACGCGCCGGCCATGCGCTTTGCGCCCTACCAACCTGCTCTGCCCAAGGCGCTGTCCGGGGGCGGATCGATCCTGGCGCGGCTGCGCAATCAGGGCGACGTGTTGATCCACCAGCCCTACGAGAGCTTCGATGCGGTGCTGGCGTTCCTGCGCGAGGCCGTCAGCGACCCGCGGGTGCTGGCGATCAAGCAGACCATCTACCGCACCGGCGCCGACTCGGAACTGATGGAGCTGCTGCGCACCGCCGTGCTGTGTGGCAAGGAAGTCACCGTCGTGGTCGAGCTCAAGGCCCGCTTCGATGAGGAAGCCAATATCAACTGGGCCGAACGGCTGGAGTCGATCGGTGCGCAGGTGGTCTACGGCATCGTCGGCCTCAAGACCCACGCCAAGATGATGCTGATCACCCGCCGCGAGGAAGAAGGCCATCTGCGCCACTACGCGCATCTGTCCACCGGCAACTACAACCCGCGCACCGCCCGGCTCTACACCGATCTGAGCCAACTGACCGCCGACCCGCAGCTCACCGATGACATCGAGCAGGTGTTCCGCCATCTGGCGATCCAGAACCGGCTGCCCAAGCTGAATCACCTCTGGGTGGCCCCGTTTCATCTGCACAGCCGCCTGATCGGGCGCATCAGCGCGATGGCGCTGGCCGCCTCCAAGGGTCAGGACGCACGCATCGTGCTGAAGATGAATTCGCTCACCGACGAGAAGCTCGCCCGCGCGCTGATCGAGGCCGCTCGCCAGGGCGTGCAGATCGAACTGATCGTGCGTGGCGCCTGCATCCTCTCGCCCGGCGTGTCCGCTCAGGGCCGCGGCTCCATCCGGGTTCGCTCGCTGATCGGACGCTTTCTGGAGCACTCGCGGGTCTTCTGGTTCAAGGCCGGCGAGGACGAAACGCTTCATCTCTCCAGCGCCGACTGGATGAATCGCAACATGATGCGTCGCGTCGAGCTGGCCTGGCCGGTAGTCGATGCGGCGCTGCGCCAGCGCGTGATCGACGAGTGCCTGAACGTCAGCCTGTGTGACAACCTCGATGCCTGGGAGCTCGATGCCGAAGGGGTTTATCAGCGCGCCCCGGCTCCGAAGACCCCGGAGCGTCCGCTCAGCGCCCAGCGCTCGCTGATGCTGCGATACGGCAGCGACGCCGCTTCAGCCGGAGGTCAATGACATGGATCTGCTGCTGTGGCGCCACGCCGTCGCGCAGGTCGCCGCTGAAGGGCAGGACGATCTGGACCGCGCCCTGACGCCGGCCGGGCGTCAGCAGGCCCGCCGGGTCGGACGCTGGCTCTACCGCGCCCTGCCTGCACGCACGCTGGTGTATTGCAGCCCGGCACGGCGTGCCGAGGAAACCGCGGTCGCCCTGGGTCGGGAGATGCACACGCTGGCCGAACTGGCCCCGTCATTGCCGATCGATCCGGTCCTCGAGGCGTTGGGCTGGAATGCCGCTGCGAGCCCCGGTACCGCCCCGGTTCTGCTGGTCGGCCACCAGCCTCAACTGGGGCAGATCGTCGCGCGGCTGATCGGACTGCAGCAGACCGAATGCGCCATTCGCAAGGGCTCGGTGTGGTGGCTGCGCAGCCGGGTGCGGGACGGCCGCACCGAAGTGCGCGTCATCACCGTGCTCGGACCCGAGCTGCTGTTCTGAGAGCGGCAGCCTGCCGACTCAGCGGCTGGCCTTGCCCGGACGACCGGTCTTGATCGAGGCTAGGTCGCCAAGAGCCTGCATCAGCTCGGCATCCGGCAGCGCATCGAGCAGCTTGATGCC
>DALYHR010000210.1:0-4443 GCA_031970775.1 Burkholderiaceae bacterium
GCTGACATCTGCCGCCGGTAATCGCGCGGCGACAGGCCGGTGTGGCGCCGGAAGAAGCGGCAGAAGTAGGCCGGGTCGTCGAAACCCAGCTCGAAGGCCAGTTTGGTGACCGGCACCACCACATGGACCAGCCGCCGGCAGGCTTCGCGCAGCAGGCGGGCATGCAGCAGCGCCTGGGCGTTCTGGCCGGTTTCGGCGCGCAGCATGCGGTTGAGCCGCTCGGTCGACAGGCCCAGCCGCTCGGCGTAGCGCGACACCGGCCAGTGCTCCAGGTAATGCGCTTCCATCAGCACCACCCAGCGGGTGTAGACCGGGCCGGCGCTGAGGCGGCGCTGGGCCAGCTGCTGATCGCGCTGCGCCAGTTGCGCCAGTCGCCACACCACCGCCCGGGTCAGCCACAGCGGCACCGGCCCGTCGGCCGTATCGATGGACTCGTTCTCGCTCAGCAGCGCCTGAAACAACGCTTGTAGCCGCGGTGCCTCCGGGCCCTGGGCCTCCAGCTTCAGGGTACGCGGTGCGGCGAACAGCCTCTGCAGCGCCTGCCCGGTGGTCTCGGCATCGCCCTCGGCCAGCAGGGGGGCGTTGACGGTCAGCACAAAGCCGTCGCTGTCGGGGGTAAAGCGAAAGGCGTGAGCCACGCCGGGCGGGATGATTAGGGCGACCGGGCCTTCGCTGTGGACGCGAGATTCGTCCAACATCGCCTCGACCGGCCCGCGGATCAGCCACAGCACCTGGTGCAAACCCTGATGCAGATGGGCGTCGATTTCCCAGTTGTAGAGCCGGCTGCGCGACTGGATCGCCTCGATGTGCAACAGCTGCAAATTCGGGGCGCTCGCCTCGCCGTAGAGGGCAAAGCTCGGCAGGCGGGCCAGGGGACGGCGCGGGCGATCGGGCGGGGCAGTCAGGTCATCCATCGTGTCAGCCAGCATGCGTCAAAAGTGCCAGGATTGTCGGCCGCCTGTCCACTGCGTCAAGGCGGGTCCGACCCGCAGAATCTGGCTCATGCTGAGCTTCGACCCCTACTCCCCGGCCATCGACGCCGACCCGTTTCCGTACTACCGGCGGCTGCGCGACGAAGCGCCCTGCTTCTGGAGTGAGGAGGCGCAGATGTGGATCCTGTCGCGCTACGCCGACATCGTCAGCGCCGGGCAGGACTGGCAGACCTACTCCTCGGCCTCGGGCAATCTGATGACCGAGCTGCCGGGCCGGGCCGGCGCAACGCTGGGCAGCTCCGACCCGCCCAAGCACGACCGCCTGCGCGGCCTGATCCAGCACGCCTTCATGAAGCGCAATCTGATGGCGCTGGAAGAGCCGATCCGCGATGTGGCCCGCACCGTCTTCGCTCAGCTCAAGGGGGTAGGGCAGTTCGACTTCAAGGACGTCAGCTCGCAGTTCACCGTCAAGGTGCTGATGGCGGCGCTGGGCCTGCCGATGGGCGAGGAGGCGCTGGTGCCGGAGCGCGAGGTGCGCGAGAACGCCGTGCTGATGGTGCAGAGCGACGCCCGCACCCGCGCCAAGGGGCCGGAGCACATCGCCGCCTACACCTGGATGCAGGACTACGCCAGCCGGGTGATCGCGCTGCGCCGGGCCGACCCGCGCAACGATCTGATCAGCAACTTCGCGCTGGCTGAAATCGACGGCGACCGCCTCGACGACCGCGAGGTGCTGCTGACCACCACCACGCTGATCATGGCCGGGGTCGAGAGCCTGGGCGGCTTCATGATGATGTTCGCCTACAACCTGGCCAGCTTCGACGAGGCACGCCGCGCCGTGGTGGCCAACCCGGCGCTGCTGCCCGACGCGATCGAGGAAAGCCTGCGCTTCAACACCTCGGCCCAGCGTTTCCGCCGCCGCCTGATGCGCGATGTCGAGCTGCACGGTCAGACCCTGAAGCAGGGCGATTTCGTCTGCCTGGCCTACGGTTCGGGCAACCGCGACGAGCGCCAGTTTCCCAACGCCGACACCTACGACATCGGCCGCAAGCCGCGCGGCCATCTCGGCTTCGGCGGCGGAGTGCATGCCTGTCTGGGCACGGCGATCGCCCGCATGGCGGTGCGCATCGCCTTTGAAGAGTTCCACCAGATCGTGCCCGACTACCAGCGCGTCGCCGATCAGCTGCCCTGGATGCCGTCGAGCACCTTCCGCAGCCCGCTGGTGCTCGAATTGGCGGCGATCTGATCCGGCAGCAATCCGATTCCCTTCACCTGATTCAAACCGATCCCATGGCCCACATCACTTTCATCGAAGCCGGCGGTGCCGCAACCACGGTCAACGTGCCCGAGGGCTGGAGCCTGATGCAGGCGGCGACCTCCAACGGCATCGACGGCATCCTCGGCGAGTGCGGCGGCTCCTGCGCCTGCGCCACCTGCCATTGCTACGTCGATGACGCGCTGATGGCGGTGCTGCCCGCACCGGCCGCCGGCGAGCTCGACATGCTGGAGCACGCCGCTGCCGAGCGCCGTCCCAACAGCCGGCTGGCCTGCCAGATCAAGGCCAGCGCCGCCCTCGAAGGCGGCGTCGTGACCCTGCCCGACACGCAGGAGTGAGCATGACGGCCGCGGCGGGTCATGTCGTCATCGTCGGTGCCGGTCAGGCCGGCGTGACCTGCGCGGAAGCGCTGCGCAGCGGCGGCTTCGCCGGCGCCATCACCCTGCTGGGCGACGAACCGCATGGGCCGTATCACCGCCCGCCGCTGTCCAAGGCCTGGCTGGCCGGCGAGATCGGCGAGGCGCAACTGGTGCTGCGCTCGCCCGACGTGCTGGCGCGCAAGCAGATCACGCTGCGCACCGCCGCGCCGGTGCGCGCCATCGACCGCCTGGCCCGCACCCTCACTCTGGCCGACGGCGAGGTGCTGGGCTGGACCGGGCTGGTGCTGGCCACCGGCTCGCGGGCGCGGCGTCTGCCTTTGCCCGGGCTGGATGCTGGATCGGGTGCGGCGGCCAACGTGCTGGCACTGCGCTCACGCGATGAGGCCAGCGCCGTCGCCGCCGGGCTGGAGCGCTGCCTGTCGCAGCAACGGCCGCTGGTGGTGATCGGCGGCGGCTTCATCGGCCTGGAAGTGGCGGCCACGGCGCGCAAGAAGGGGCTGGCCGTGACGGTGCTGGAAGCCGCCCCCCGGCTGCTCGGCCGCGTGCTGCCGCCCGACATGAGCGACTGGTACGCCGCGCTGCATCGCCGCCACGGCGTGGAGGTGGTGCTGAATGCGCGCATCGCCGGGGTTGACACCGAGCCGGGGGCCCCCGATCAGGTCAGCGCCCTGGTGATGGCCGACGGCACCCGCTATCCCTGCGGGCTGGTGGTGCTGGGGGTCGGCGTCGAGGCCAACGACGGGCTGGCCCGTGAGGCCGGGCTGGAGACCGACCGCGGCATCGTCGTCGATGCCTGCGGACGCACGGCCGACCCGGCCATCGTCGCAGCGGGCGACTGCACCGCGCGCCGGCTTGCCGACGGCAGCCTGCTGCGGCTGGAGTCGGTGCAGAACGCCACCGAGCAGGCCAAGTCGGCGGCGGCAGCGCTGCTGGGGCAGGAGCGCCCCTTCACCGCCACGCCGTGGTTCTGGAGCGATCAGTACGACTGCAAGCTGCAGATGGCCGGACTGTCGGCCGGCGTCGATCGGTCGGTGGTGCGCGGCGATATGGCTGCGGTCGGCCAGCCTTTTTCGGTTTGGCACTTTCGGGCGCAGCAGCTGGTGGCGGTCGATACGATCAACGCGGCCGGCGTGCATCTGCTGGCGCGCAAGCTGCTCGATGCCGGGCGCTCGCCCACACCCGAGCAACTACCCGAGCAACTGGCCGACCCGGGTTTTGATCCGGCCAGCCTGCTCAAGGCGGGCTGACGGTCGCGGGGTCGCTCAGTCGAGCGGAAATTCCTCGGTATCGATCTCGGCCTGCGTGGCGGCGTTGTAGCGCGCACCGACCACGGTGCGCTGATTGATCAGGGCGTCAAGCCGCGTCATCAAGGCGGCATCGAGCTGCGGCAGCGTCGGGCTTAACAGCTCGCGCAGGTGGTCGAGCCGGGTGGTGCCGGGGATCGGAATCACCCCGTCATCGCGCTGATGCAGCCAGGCCAGCGCCAGCTGCGCCGGCGTACAGCGCAGCTGCTGCGCGATCGCCCGGTAATCGTCGAGCAAGGCCAGGTTGCGCGGGTACAGCGCCGGGCCAAAGCGCGGCATGGCGCGGCGGATGTCCTTGTCAGCCAGGGTGCTGACGTCGCGCAGCTCGCCGCCCAGAAAGCCACGCGCCAGCGGGCTGAAGGCGACGAAGGTAACGCCGAGCTCACGGCAGGCGGGCAACACGGCGATCTCGGGGTTGCGGGTCCACAACGAGTATTCCGACTGCATCGCTGTGATCGGGTGAACGGCGTGCGCCCGGCGCAGCGTGGCGGCCGAAACCTCCGACAGCCCGAGGCAGCGCACCTTGCCGGCGCGCACCAGATCGGCCATCG
>DALYHR010000211.1:0-4442 GCA_031970775.1 Burkholderiaceae bacterium
GCATCGACCACGGCGTGCGCTGTGTCGAAGACCCGGTGCTGGTGGCACGGCTGGCGGCCGAACGGGTGCCGCTGACGGTCTGCCCGCTGTCCAACGTCAAGCTGTGCGTTTTTGAGTCATTGGCACAGCACAACCTGCCGCATCTGCTGGAAATGGGCCTGCGTGCCACCGTCAACAGCGACGATCCAGCCTACTTTGGTGGCTATGTGCTAGAGAACTATCTGCAACTCTTCGGCGCGCAGCCCGAAGCACTCGGCCCCCGTCAGGCCTGGCGGCTGCTGCGCAACAGCCTCGAAGCCAGCTTCGCTCCGGCCGAACAAAAGGCCGCCTGGTGCGAGCGGCTGGATGCGCTGTTTGCGCAGGCCGTGGTGCCGGCCTGAAACGCCAGGGCGAACCGAGACCCGGTTTAACGGGCCGTGGGCATGGCAAATTCGGGGCCGCGTTCGGTGCTTTGCGGCCAGCGCTGCATCACCGACTTTTGGCGGGTGTAGAAGCGCACGCCCTCTTCGCCGTAGACGTGCATATCGCCGAACAGACTGCTCTTCCAGCCGCCGAAGCCCTGCCAGGCCATCGGCACCGGGATGGGCACGTTGATGCCCACCATGCCGACCTGAATCCGCCGGGCAAATTCGCGGGCGGTGTGGCCGTCGCGGGTGTAACAGGCCACGCCATTGCCAAACTCGTGGGCATTGACCCGCTCGATTGCCTCTGACAGGGTGGCAACCCGCACGCAGGCCAGCACCGGGCCGAAGATTTCTTCGCGGTACAAGGTCATTGCCGGGGTGACCCGGTCAAACAAGGTGCCGCCGGTGAAGAAGCCCGCCTCGTGACCGGGCACTTGAAGTCCGCGGCCGTCCACCCGCAGCTCAGCCCCTTCGGCGACGCCCCGGGCGATGGCGGCTTCGATACGGTCCCGGGCCTCACGGGTGACGATCGGACCCATCTCGGCCTGTGGGTCCAGGCCGGGCAGCACCTTGAGCTGCCGTACGCGCTCGGCCACCCGGGGGATGACGGCATCGGCGATGGCGTCACCGACGAAGACCGCTACCGAGATCGCCATGCAGCGCTCGCCGGCCGAGCCGTAGGCCGCTCCGATCAGCGCATCAACGGTTTGCTCGAGGTCGGCATCGGGCATGACCACCAGATGGTTCTTCGCGCCGCCCAGCGCCTGCACACGCTTGCCCTGTCTGGTGCCGGTCTCATGAATGTGGCGGGCAATCGGGGTGGAGCCGACGAAGCTGATCGCCTGAACCTGGGGATGGGCCAGCAGCGCATCTACCGCCACCCGATCGCCCTGCACGACGTTGAAGACCCCGTCGGGCAGACCGGCCTGCTGGAGCAGTTGCGCCATGAACAGGCTGGGGCTGGGATCGCGCTCGCTGGGCTTGAGCACGAAGGTATTGCCGCAGGCCAGTGCCACCGGAAACATCCAGCACGGCACCATACACGGGAAGTTGAAGGGGGTAATGCCGGCCACGACACCCAGCGGCTGGCGCATCGTCCAGTTGTCGATGCCGGTCGAGACCTGCTCGCTGTAATCGCCCTTGAGCAGCTGCGGGATGCCGCAGGCGAATTCGACGATCTCGATGCCCCGCGTGACCTCCCCCTGTGCGTCGCTGAAGACCTTGCCGTGTTCAGCCGTGATCAGGGCCGCCAGGGCATCGCGATGCTGATTGAGCAGCGCCAGGAATTGATTGAGGATGCGGGCGCGCCGGATCGCGGGGGTCTCGGCCCAGGCCGGCCAGGCGCGGTGCGCAGCCGCCACGGCGGCTTGCACGTCCTGCGCCGTGGCCAGCAGAACTTCGCGAGTCACGTGGCCGGTAGCGGGGTTGTAGACCGGCAGACGGCGATCGCTGCTGCCGGTGACCGACTGGCCATCGATGAAGTGGCCGATCAGGGCTTCAGGCTGCGGGGCGTTCACAGGCACCCCCGATCGCTCCAGCGGCACGTCAGCGGTTTGCGCACTTCGGCTTGAAGGCAGCGGTTGGCTGCACAGAGCACCGCCCCCATCGTCCAGCTGGCGTCCTGACGCGGCGAGGAAAAGGGGATGCCCAGCGCGTCGAGATAGGTCTGCTGATAGACCGGACGGAAGCAGGCCACGCTGTCATCGCCGGCATGTTTGCCGCGCTGCCGGCAGGTGCGATCGACCGATTTGTCGTCGAAGTAGGTGAAGGCCCCGGTCAGATACCAGCCTTTGACATCGGCGCGCTCGGTCGGAATCCTGCGCGCCGTGCCGCGCGGCTGTCCGGCCCGGGCCGGCAGGCTGAAGTTGAAGGGGTCGCGCAGCGCACCAGCCTTCGGAGTCGCGCTGTCGCTCAGTGCCAGAGTGCGGGCGCAGTCCTGCGGCTGCCATCCGGCCTGACTGGCCCCGACCCCATAGGCGCAGGCCGGCGCCACGCCCAGCACCTGTGGCGCTTCGTCCTGCCCCAGGCCGAGGAAGGAGTAGCTGTACATACGCTGCATGCGCTTGCCGATGCGTACCCGCCGCACCGCGTCATCCCCACCCGAGCAGCGAGGGCAGGGGAAAGTCACTTGCGACGAGGCACCCCCCATCTCGGCAATGCCGAAGTCCTCGCGGCCGGTGGCCTGGCGCACTGCCAGCCAGGCGTAGAGCCCTTCTTCGAAACCGGTCAGGGTGCGGGCCTCGACCGGCACGCGATAGCCGAGTTGCTGGGTCAGGGCCTGTTGCAGTCGCTGACTGAGATCGGACCACAGCGCCTGGCTGCGCTCACGCTGCTGCTGCTCGGCCAGCCGCATGCCGGCGGTGGCCAGCACGCGGGCCGAGGTGATGCGGCACGCATCGCGCCAGTCGAAGGCGGTCCAGGCTGGTTGGCCCTTGTCGTCGACCGGGCCGTCCTGGCGCATCTGGTCGAGGGCCTGGATCACTTCGGCGTTGACGACATCGCGGTCGCTCCAGTGGCGTCCCCGGAACTCGCGCACCGGGTCGGCCAGTGCCGAGACCTTCGGGCCGACATGTTCCTTCCAGCTGCTGCCCTGCTGCTCGTAAACATAGAGCCGGGTGCCGCTGCTGCCGGCGTCGTAGACGATTTGGCAGTCGGGCAGCTTCGGCCTGGCCTCGACGGGGGTGGACAGGCCGGATAGCGCCAGCAGCAGGGCCGGTGCGAGGCGGATCAGGTGCTGGGACAAGGCAGTGCGATCGGGGCGGGCAAGGGGCATGCGGGGCCTCTGGGGGCAGTCGGTTCAGCAGGTCGCGGCATCTTAGCGACGTGTTTGCAAACCCGGGGTTTGCACGGGCCCTGGGTTTCACCGGGGTTACATGGCAAGATGGCCCATGTCAGTTTGAAGACAGCAGTCATGCACCCACACGACGGACCCTCCCGTACCCCGGGAAACCCGGCTTCCTGGTGGCGCGGCGCGGTGATTTACCAGATCTACCCCCGCAGCTTCCACGACCTCAATGGCGACGGTATCGGCGATTTGCCGGGCATTGCCGCGCGGCTCGACCACGTGGCAAGCCTGGGCGTCGATGCGATCTGGATCTCGCCGTTCTTTCGCAGTCCGATGAAGGACTTCGGCTACGACGTGGCCGACTACCGCGATGTCGATCCGATCTTTGGCACCCTGGCCGATTTCGACGCGCTGCTGGCGCGGGCCCATCAGCTCGGCCTGAAAGTGATGATCGATCAGGTGCTGTCGCACACCAGCGATCAGCACGCCTGGTTCGTGCAAAGCCGAAGTAGTCGCGACAACCCGCGCGCCGACTGGTACGTCTGGGCCGACCCCAAACCGGACGGCTCGCCGCCCAACAACTGGCTCAGCGTCTTCGGCGGCAGTGCCTGGCAGTGGGATTCGCGCCGCCGCCAGTACTACCTGCACAGCTTTCTGGCCAGCCAGCCCGATCTGAACTTTCACAACCCCGAGGTGCAGGCTGCCCTGCTCGACGAGGTGCGGTTTTGGGGGGAACGCGGCGTCGATGGCTTCCGCTTCGACGCCTGCAATCACCAGTTCCATGACGCGCAGCTGCGCGATAACCCGGCCGCAGCTGGAGGAACAGAGGGTGCCACCACGGTGCGGCCGGACAACCCCTACGCGATGCAGCAGCATCTCTACGACAAAAGTCGGCCGGAGAATCTCGAATTTCTGCAGCGACTACGCGCCGTGCTCGACGAAGTCGGGGCGGCCAGCATCGGCGAGGTGGGCGACGAGAACGCACCGCCCCTGATGGCGCGCTACACCGAGCGCGATCGGCGCCTGCACATGGCCTACAGCTTTGCGCTATTGACCGCTGACGGCTCGGCTGAGCGCATTCAGCGTGAAGTCGAGGCGCTGGAGCTGGCGCTGGCCCGCACCGGCGGCTGGGGTTGCTGGGCCTTCTCGAATCACGATGTGCCGCGCGTGGCCAGCCGCTGGGCGCATCTGCCGCCGGCCACCGCGATGGCGCTGCTGTTGAGCCTGCGCGGCAGCGTCTGCCTGTATCAGGG
>DALYHR010000212.1:0-4425 GCA_031970775.1 Burkholderiaceae bacterium
CACAGGCCTGGCCGATGATGATCGGGCCGGCGCCGATGATGAGGATGGATTTCAGATCTGAGCGCTTAGGCATTCTTCTTCTCCGCTTGCTCGCTCATCAGCTTCGTGAAGCGGTCGAACAGGTAGGCGATGTCGTGGGGGCCGGGCGAGGCTTCCGGGTGACCCTGGAAGCAGAAAGCCGGCTTGTCGGTGCGGGCCAGGCCCTGCAGCGTGCCGTCGAACAGGCTGACATGCGTGGGACGCAGATTGGCAGGCAGCGACTCGGCCTCGACCGCGAAGCCGTGGTTCTGGCTGGTGATCGACACCCGACCCGTATCCAGATCCTTGACCGGGTGATTGCCGCCGTGATGGCCGAACTTCATCTTGAAGGTCTTGGCCCCCGAGGCCAGCGCCATGATCTGGTGACCCAGACAGATGCCGAAGGTCGGAATACCGGTCTCGATCAGCTCCTTGGCGGCGGCGATGGCGTAGTCGCAGGGCTGCGGATCGCCCGGGCCGTTGGACAGGAAGATGCCGTCCGGGTTGTAGGCCAGCACCTCGGCGGCCGGCGTCCTGGCCGGCACCACGGTGACCTTGCAGCCGCGCTCGGCCAGCATGCGCAGGATGTTGCGCTTGACGCCGAAGTCATAGGCCACAACGTGGAAGCGCGGCTCGGTGACGGTGCCGAAACCGGGCTGACCATCGGCACCGCTCAGACGCCATTCGGTCTCGGTCCAGGCCTCGGATTGCCTGCGTGTGACGACCTGAGCCAGATCCTGGCCGGCCATGCTCGGCGCCGAACGGGCCAGTTCGACCGCCTGAGTCTTCATCTCAGCGGTGATTTCGGTGCCTGCGGCGTAGGCGACGATGGCGCCATTCTGGGCGCCCGTGGTCCGCAGCAGACGGGTCAGACGACGGGTATCGATTCCGGCAATGCCGACTGTGCCCTCATCGACCAGGTAGCGGTCGAGGGTACGGGTCTGGCGAAAATTGGAGGAACGAACCGGCAGATCCTTGATGATCAGGCCGGCGGCATGGACTTTCAGGGCTTCGACATCCTGGTCATTGACACCGTAGTTGCCGATGTGCGGATACGTGAGGGTCACGATCTGACGGCAGTAACTCGGGTCAGTGAGGATCTCCTGGTAGCCGGTCAGAGCGGTGTTGAACACCACTTCACCCACCGTATGGCCGGTGGCTCCGATGGCATACCCTTGAAAGACCGTGCCGTCTGCGAGCGCGAGAAGAGCAGGAGGCAGGACTGGCAGCACGGGTGGACTCCGATGAAGGACGCGCACACGAACCCCGCTCGCATGATTCCGGAAGGAGACACAAGCGGTAGGCCGGGCGGCGTAATTTTTGGGGTAAACCCGTCAATTATAGCTTCCCGGCCCCACCTGCCCTGACTCACCGTGGATGATCCTGCCCCCGATCCGGTGCAGGTCTGGGGCCGGATCGCAACCGCGCTCTTGAAACCTGCGCCGGTGCCCGCAATTGGGGCCACAAGCCCCGCCCAAGGTGCAGCCGGTCCGCTCCTTCTAGAATGGACGCTGCTGTCATGGGCGCAGCTTGCGTCGGCCGTTCGCATTCTGACGCCTTGACGGACCCACCCCTTCCGCCCTACGGAGACATCATGAACGACCAATACTCTTCCGACCTTGCCGGTTTCGGTTACGCGATGCCCAGCGCCGCAGAGCGTAATCGCGTCCTGCGCAACACCTACTGGCTGCTGGCCCTGTCGATGATTCCGACCGTGCTGGGTGCCTGGATCGGCGTGGCCACCGGCCTGATGGCCGCGCTGGGCATGGGGCTGTCGCTGGTGCTGTTCATCGGTGGCTCCTTCGGCTTCATGTACGCGATCGAGAAGACCAAGGACTCCGGTACCGGCGTGGCCGTGCTGCTGGCCTTTACCTTCTTCATGGGCCTGATGCTGTCGCGCCTGCTGGCCGCAGTGCTGGGCTTCAAGAATGGCGGCTCGCTGATCATCATGGCGTTCGGCGGCACCGCCGGTGTCTTCTTCGCCATGGCTTCGTTGGCCACCGTGATCAAGCGTGATCTGTCCGGCATGGGCAAGTTCATGTTCATCGGTGCCATCGTGTTGCTGGTGGCTGGCCTGATCAACCTGTTCGTGCAGTCCAGCGCGATGATGATGGCCCTGTCGGTGCTGGCCATCGGCCTGTTCTCCGCCTTCATGCTCTATGACGTCAAGCGCATCATCGACGGCGGCGAGACCAACTACATCACCGCAACGCTGGCCCTGTACCTGGACATCTACAACGTGTTCCAGAACCTGCTGGCTCTGCTCGGCATCTTTGGCGGTGAGCGCGACTGATCGTCAGCCCACCTGACCCGGTCCGGCGGCGGTCTGCTGCCGGATCGAACGGTCCCGCGTCGGCAGGCGACGCATCAATTTGAAGGTTCCGGTGGCATGCGCCACCCGGGCCCCGGCAGGGTCGAGCAACTCCCCTTCCACAAAAGCCAGCGTCGCGCTGGCATGCAGCACCCGGGCGCAGGCTCGAAGCCGGCCCTCACCGGGCAGGAAGAAGCTGGTTTTCATCTCCACGGTCACAACGCCCGGCCCGCCCTCGGGCTCGTGGCGATGCTGGCTGCGCACGGCATGGGCCATGGCCACATCGAGCATCGTCATACACACCCCGCCGTGCGCGACACCGAAGGCATTGAGCTGCTCGGGCTTGAGCGTCAGGTTGACTTCGGCCACACCGCCCTCAAAGCGTTCAAGCGTCAGCCCCAGGGCTTCGACAAAGGGGTTGCGAACCGGAAACTGCAGGGCGGACGACATGGCAGAAACCTCCTCAAGCTACGGAAAGACGCGATTTTCGTCCGGCCCGCCGCCCGGTATGCTCGGACCGCATGAAACGTCTGATTGCCGCACTGATCCCCCTGAAGGAATTCACCCTTACGGCGGGTCCCTTTGTACTGATCGCCCTGGGCCTGCTGGCCCTGGCGACCTGGAAGCTCGATCCGACGCCGCCACGGCAAATGACTTTAGCGACCGGTGCCAAGGACAGTGCCTATGAACTCTTTGGCAAACGCTACCAGGAGCGGATGCGCCGCGAGGGCATCCGGGTCACCCTCGTCCCCAGCAAGGGCTCAAATGACAATCTGACGATGTTGCAAGCCGGCCAGGTCGATGCCGGCTTCATGCAGTTTGGTCGAGACGAAGACGCCGATCTGCCGAGCGAGAACACCCCTGCCCCCACGCTGCTGAGTCTGGGCAATCTGTTTCAGGAACAAATCTGGATCTTCTATCGCGAACCGGCAGCGCCTTCGGGCCCTGCTCGTCGTTGGCATCCAACCGCTGCACCCGACATCGACCGACTCGTGCAGATGATCGACTGGCGCATCGCCATCGATCAGCCCGACAGCAGCAGCCATCAGGTGATGAAGCGCTTGTTCGCCAACTCGGGCCACGCCCGGCCGAAAGCTCTGATGGAAGTGCCTCCCGATCGCTCGATCCCGATGCTGCTTTATCCCACGGCGCAGGAGCGCGTAGATGCCGTTGCGCTCGTAGCCCCGCCGGAGGACTCCTACGTGCAGATGTTGCTGCGCACACCCGGCGTCAAGCTGTTTGATTTCGGGCAGGCCGAAGCCTACGAACACCGCCTGCCGCAGATCAGCCCGGTGACGCTGCACCGCGGCGTGGTCGACCCCAATCTCGATCTGCCGCCTCGTGACATTCATCTCCTGGCGGTGAACAGCTCGCTGGTGGTGCGCGAAACCACCCATCCGGCCTTGCAGCAGTTGCTGACCCTGGCCGCTAGGCAGATTCATGGCATGACCAACTGGTTTCATCATCGGGGGGAATATCCGCAGGCCCGCTCCGGCGAGTTCCCGCTCTCTGAGGAGGCCGCCCGCGTTTACCAAGGCAACCGCTCGCTGCCCGGCTGGCTGCCCTTCTGGGCCCGATACCTGCTGGACCGCATGTGGCTGGCGGTGCTGTCAATCGCCGCGCTGCTGATTCCGCTGGCGCGGGTTGTGCCGCCGCTTTACACCTTCCGCGTGCGCTCGCGGGTGTTCCGCTGGTACGGCAATCTGCTGGAGATCGAAACCCAGCTCAACAAGAACCGCCGCAAGCCCGCCGAGCTGATCACCGAACTCGACGAGATCGAACGCAGTATCTCGGAGGTGCTGGTGCCGCTGTCCTACGCTGACGAGCTCTACACCCTGCGCAGCCATGTCGGCGCGCTCAAGGATCGGATCAAGGAGCGCATGGCGGCGTCATCCGACTAATCGACGCACTTGTGAGTGCTGATCGCCATAAAAAAACCCCGCGGAATCCGCGGGGTTTTTGTTTAGCGCAACCCGAAGATTCGGCTTACTTGGCGGTCACCAGATCCTTGATCTGCATGAGCGCGGCCGGATCTTCCATCGTGGTCAGATCGCCGGCATCGCGGCCTTCGCAGACGGCCTGGATGGCGCGGCGCA
>DALYHR010000213.1:0-4383 GCA_031970775.1 Burkholderiaceae bacterium
TCTACTACGTCAACGGTCAGGGTGCGCGCCTGATGTGGTACCACGACCACGCGGTCGGCACCACCCGACTGAACGCCTATGTCGGTCTGGCCGCGCCGTACTGGCTGACCGACATCAACGAACTGGCGATGATGGACCTGAACACCACCGTGCCGTTCGTGCCGGCTCCGGTGGTTTCAACCCTGGCTCCGGATCTGGTTAAGGCCCGCACCAATGTCATCAAGTCGACCAGCACCAGCTTCACACCGACCGCTGGCATCCCTGGAACTGGGGTGATTCCGGGTCTGGCCGACACCATTCCGCTGGTTCTCCAGGAAAAGTGCTTTGTTCCGAAGGACATCGGTCTGCAGGACGCACGCTGGAACACCACCGCATGGGGCAGCTACGGTGACCTCTATTTCCCGCACGTCTATGAGACGGTGCAGGATCCCAATCAGCTCAACGCTTGGAATGCCGTCGGTCGCTGGCACTACGGCGCCTGGTTCTGGCCGGTCTTCCCTGCTCTGTATCCGCTGCCCTCGGGCGCCTACGGCGACGAGACCACCACACCGGAAGCCTGGTGTGACACTTCGGTCATCAACGGCACGGCTTATCCGTTCATCGATGTCGAGCCCAAGCCCTACCGTCTGCGCATCCTGAACGGTTCTAACGATCGTCTGTTGACGTTCAACCTGTTCCAGGGCGACCCGAATGGTGCATTGGTTGACTCGGTGGGCAACATTGGCACCCCTGCAACCTTCGACGCCAACGGCAACACATTGACCTGGAACTGGGTGGATGGTGCCGGTGCAACCGTTGCAGCACCGACTCTTCCGACCTATCCGACCGAGGTCAAGATGGTGCCGGCAGCCGTGCCGACCAATCCGTGTCTGAACGGCGAAACCCGTTACGACCAGGCTCCGACTTATGTCCCCCCCGCTGCGGGCCAAGCCTTCGGGACGGGTGGCTGTACGCCGTTCGACTGGCCGTCTGACGGTCGAAATGGTGGTGTCCCAGACCCGGCGACAGCAGGTCCGGACCTGCACATGTTCGGCAACGAAGGCGGCTTCCTGGCCAAGCTCTTCACCATCCCGCCGCTGCCGTTCAGCCCGCTGTATGACGTGGGCCGTGCCACAGTGCTGAACGTCAACACCACGGGTCTGTACCTTGGCAATGCAGAGCGTGCCGATGTGGTGGTTGACTTCTCGCAGTACGCCGGCAAGACGCTGATTGCGTACAACGACATGAATGCTCCGGTGCCTGCTGGCGACCCCCGCAATGGGTACTTCACAGGCGTGGGCGATCAGACACTGCAAGGGGGTTCGGAAGACACCCTGCCGGGCTACGGTCCCAACACGCGGACGCTGATGCAGTTCCGGGTGAAGACCGCACGCACTGGCGGCGCAGCTATCACGCCCTTCGATGTTGCCGCGCTCGACAAGGAACTGCCGCACGTCTTTGCAGCGTCTCAGGAGCGTCCGGTGGTGGCCCAGGCTGCCTATAACCGTGCCTTCAAGGATTCTGCATCTCCGCTGGGTGACAAGACCTGTGCCCTGCCAATCTCGTCTGCTACCTTGGCAGCAGGTGCGCCAGGCACTATGGACAACCCGATCCCGGGCACAGCGGGTTGCTGGGACGATACGCGTGCTTACGCCAGCATCTTCACGGGCTCGATCAAGATGCCCCGGTTCGAGTACGTGCCCGGCACCCCGAACCTGTTTGACGCAGTCACGATCACCAACGTCGGCTCTGGCTATATCACCTCCCCAACGGTGAACTTCGTCGGCGGCACGCTGCAGACAGCTGCCACGCTGGGTCGTACCCCGATGCCTGCTGCGGCCTCGGCCACCCTGAAGATGGGTGCCATCAACATCACCAATGCAGGCAGCGGCTATACCGTGGCCCCGGCGGTGGCGATCGCCGCCAATCGCGGCGGCGGTGGCGGTGCTCAAGCACGTACCACACTGACGGTCCCGGTTGGTCTGGGCAAGACTACGGGCGCCATCACCATCACCAATGGCGGGCAGCTGTACACCACCGCACCGCTGGTGACCTTCTCCAAGCCTCAGGAAGCCCAGATCGATCCGGCCACTGGGTTGAAGAATCTCTTCATCCCGGCCACAGGCGTCGCGATCATTGATCCGGTGACCAAGAAGGTGGTCGACATCCAGATCACCAACGGCGGCAAGGGCTATACCGCGTCGCCCACGATCAGCATCGCAGCACCGGGAGCGGGTGGGGTCCGTGCGACGGCCACGACCACCATGGCGCTGGAGTCCTTCATCCTGACTCCGCCTGACCCGACCAATCCCACCACCGCAGGTGGCGGCGGCTACACCGACTTCACAGGCGTCACCATCACGGTCACTCCGCCGACTGGCACATTGTCCAATGGCGCGGTCCCCGTGACGGCGACCGGCACTCCCGTTGGCATTCTGTACGACGTCACGCTGACCAATCCAGGTGACTATGTCGCTGGTTCCACGCTGCCCCAGATCACCTTCACGGGTGGGACAGGCGGTGGTGCGATCGCATGTGCGGGCTTTGTCCCGGCGAACACAGCAACCTGCCCGACTCTGGCCTCTTCCGTGCCGGCCATTGGTACGTATCTGGTCAAGTCGAAGGCCATCCAGGAACTGTTCGAACCGACCTTCGGCCGTCTGAACGCGACTCTGGGTGTTGAACTGCCGTTTACCAGCGCCGTCACGCAGACCACGATCCCGCTGTTCTATATCGATCCGCCGACCGAATTCATCAACGACTTCGAAACGCAGATCTGGAAGATCACGCACAACGGCGTGGACACCCACCCGGTTCACTTCCACCTGATGAACGTCCAGATCATCAACCGTGTGGGCTGGGACGGCTTCATCTCTCCGCCGAAGCCCGACGAAATCGGCTGGAAGGAAACCATCAAGATGAATCCTCTTGAGGACATCATCTTGGCAATGCGACCGAAGCAGCCGAACCTGAACGTGGTTGCCGGCTTCGGCCTGCCGCAGTCCAACCGTCCGATGGATCCGAGCCAACCTCTGGGTTCACCGTTCGGCTTCACTCAGCTGAACGTCAACACTGGTCTGCCGGCCCCAGTGGTCAACGCCATCGTCAACTTCGGTTGGGAATACACGTGGCACTGCCACATCCTGGGCCACGAAGAAAACGACTTCATGCGCCCGCTGGTGTTCAACATCCATGAGGCACCGGCCAACCCGCCGCTCATGGGCAACGCACCGGGCTATGTCGGAGCAACAGCGCCGACTGCTGCAAACCCGAAGCCGGGTGGCATGCTGGTTACCTGGAGCGATACCTCGAGCACCGAGTACGAGCAGCAACTGTGGCGTGCCGAAGCTGACCCGACCCTGAACGCCGGGGCCTGCCCGACGGGTGTCCCCGCAGCAAGTCAATTCGTGCTGTGGAAGACCCTGCCGGCTAACGTGACCCAGACCATCGACCCCTTCGTCGACGGTCCGTGGTGCTACAGCTACTCGGTCACTGCGGTTGCTGCCAAGGGTGCCGTTCAGGCCGTCTCGCCGTCTCAGTGGGGTATGACTCCCCCGCTGCCGCCGGCAGCCCCGACCGGGGTGACGGCCAGCCAGATCGACCCTGCAACGGTCCAACTGAGCTGGACCGACAACTCGGCCACTGAACAGCAGTGGTGGGTGAAGCAAGAGTTCCTGGATCCCGTCACTGGTGCCGTACTCAGCACCACAGCTCCGGTCAAGGTAGCTTCGACGACTCGGACGGGCAAGGGTGTCACAGCCACGACGTCCGTAGCGGCTGTGTCCGGCATGACCCGGTTCTGGATCGCAGGGGACTCCAACGTCAACGCCAACGTTCCGACTACCGGTGCGGGTGCTTCGACCTCGGCTTTTGTGTCCAGCGCACCCATCAACGTCAACGGCCTGCCGGCAGCCCCGACATCGCTGACGATTCAGGCAACGGAAACCTCGGTCAGCCTGGGCTTCACGGACAACTCGAACAACGAAGGCGGCTTCGTTGTGCAGATGGCCAATGTGACTGCCAAGCCGATGAATCCGACTTGGACGACTGTCAGCACGGTGGGCTTCCAGCAGAACACGGGCACCGTGGTCAATGTCAACGCGACAGTGGCCAACGGTAACAGCTACCTGTTCCGTGTCTGTCCGCAGGATGGAGCAGGGGCACTCTCGCCCACGGCGGCCAACTGCCTGAGCAGTACGACGGTGCCGATCATGTTCCGTCCGGCTGTCCCGACGAATGTCTCGGCTGCGATCTCCATGCTGGGTACGGTGCCGCAGATCAAGGTGAGCTGGGCAGATAACTCGACCAACGAACTGTCGTTCCGTGCCGAGTACTCGACCAATGGCGGCGTGACCTGGGCCAATGTGAACGCTGCTGCCCCGAACACTGTCTCCACGGCTCCGG
>DALYHR010000214.1:0-4375 GCA_031970775.1 Burkholderiaceae bacterium
CCCATGCGTATCGGTGTGCTGACAGGGGGCGGCGACTGCCCCGGCCTCAATGCGGTGATCCGGGCGGTCACCAAGTCGCTGATGAACCTCTGCGGCGCCGAGGTGATCGGCATCGAGGATGGTTTTCTCGGGCTGATCGAGCGGCGGGTGTCGCCGCTGGGCTGGGACGCGGTCAGCGGCATCCTGGCGGCGGGCGGCACGATTCTGGGCACCAGCAACACCGCCAGCCCCTTTGGCTGGCACGGGCGCGATGTCAGTGCTGAGGTGGGCGAGTACCTGCGCGAGTTGCAACTCGATGCGCTGGTGGCGATCGGCGGCGACGGCACGATGACGATTGCGCAGCGGCTGGCCGAGTGCACGGGAGTGCCGATGGTCGGTGTGCCCAAGACGATCGACAACGATATCGAGGGCACCGAGCGCAGTTTTGGCTTCGATACCGCCGTAGCCACGGTGACTGAGGCGCTGGAGCGGGTGCAGACCACCGGCCAAAGCCACGGCCGGGTGATGATCGTCGAGACGATGGGGCGCTACGCCGGCTGGATTGCGCTGGAGTCCGGCATCGCCGGGGCGGCCGACGCGATCCTGATTCCTGAGATTCCCTACGACGTTGAACGACTGGCCGCGCTGTGCAACGAGCGCACCGTTCGCCGGCGCATGACGCTGATCTGTGTGGCCGAGGGCGCGCGGCCCAGCGGTGGGGCGATGACGGTGGAGCGCCGTGTGGCCGGCAGCCCGGATCCGATCCGGCTCGGCGGCGTGGCCCATGCGCTGCGGGCGCAGTTGCAGCCGCTGATCGACCCGGAAGTGCGCGCCACCGTGCTCGGCCATGTGCAGCGCGGCGGCTCGCCGACGCCCTTCGACCGGGTGTTGGCCACGCTCTACGGCCACGAGGCCGCGCAGATGGTGCTGCGCGGCGAGTTTGGTCAGATGGTGACCTGGCAGCAGGGCCGGCTTGGTCGCATCGCGCTGGCCGAGGTGGCGGGCCGCAACCGGCTCGTGCCGGCGGACCACATGCTGCTGACCTGCGCGCGCGAGATCGGTGTCGAACTCGGCGCGCCGTAGTCGTGTTGCAGGCTCAGAGCTCGAAGCTCTGCATGCCGACCCATTCCTCGCCGGGTTCGACGCGGATCGGGTTGCCGATGGTGGCGGCTTCGATGCAGAGCATCTGACGCCAGTCGTCGTCGGGCAGGTCGGATAGCTTGGCTGCGCCGTCCGGGCCCGGGTTCCAGATCACCACGTCCTCGAAGCCGCTCCAGCCGATGCCGAGCTTGCGGCGCAGGTCGCGCAGCACCAGCGGTTGCGGCGCTGACCAGTAGATGCGGTCGGTGGCCTGGACGATGCTGGTGACGTCGGTCCACTGCTGGCGATGCTGGCCGGTGAGGTTGTCCTCGTAGCTGCATCCTTCCAACCCCTCGATCTGCGCCTTGAGCACGTCCGGGGTGGCCAGATAGGTGTGCAGCGCGGCGGTGCACTCGAAGGGGCGCGAGTCGGCGTCGGCGGGGTCGGCCGGATTGGTGATCGCCAGCTCCAGATCGAGACGACGGCCGCCGATGCTGACGGTCAGCTCCAGCGCGAAGGCGTGATCCCAGACCGCGCGCGTCGAGGCGTCGTCTTCGAGCCGCAGCACCGCAAAGGCGTGGCCGGCGCGCTCGCCCTGCTCGGTGCAGGTCCAGCGGCGCATGCGGGCAAAGCCATGGCGCGGGCCCGGGGCCGGGCCGCGGTCGGAGAACTGCGGGAAGATCACCGGCACGCCGCCGCGCACGGCCGAGGCACCGCTGAGATCGGTCGTCGGCGACAGATAAAGCTGCTCACCCAGCCCACCGGCCGGCTGCCACGACAGCAGCTGGCCGCCGTGCAGCAGGATGGTGGCGGTCGCACCGTCGCGGGCGCGCAGGGTCAGGCGATCAGCGGGGTTGTTCACCGTGGTGCTCACAGCGTCGCCAGCACGTCGCGGGCCGCAGCCAGCGTGGCCTCGATGTCCTCGGCGGTGTGGGCGCCGCTGACAAAGCCGGCTTCGTAGAGCGCCGGGGCCAGATAGACGCCGCGATCGAGCATGCCGTGGAAGAAGCGGTTGAAGCGATCCTTGTCGGTCGCCATCACCACGCTGTAGTTCTGCGGCAGCTCGGAGGCAAAGAAAAAGCCGAACATGCCGCCTTGGCACTCGCTGACCAGCGGCACGCCGGCCGACTGCGCCGCCGCTTGCAGGCCGTGGGCGAGCTGCGCGGTGCGCATTGAGAGTGCCTCGAAGAAGCCGGGCTTCTTGATCTCGCGCAGCGTGGCTAGACCGCAGGCTGTCGCGACCGGGTTGCCCGAGAGCGTGCCAGCCTGATAGACCGGGCCGAGCGGAGCGAGCTGCTCCATGATGCGGCGCGGGCCGCCGAAGGCTGCCAGCGGCATGCCGCCGCCGATCACCTTGCCAAAGACGCTCAGGTCGGGGCGGAAGCCGGGGATCAGCTCGGCGTAGAGGCTCTGGGCGCTGCCCAGAGCGACGCGGAAACCCGACATCACTTCGTCAAAGACGAACAGCGCGCCGTGCTGGTCGCAGAGTTCGCGGATGCGCTTGACGAAGGGCACGCTGGAGCGCACGAAGTTCATGTTGCCGGCGATCGGCTCGATCATCACGCAGGCGATTTCGCTGCCTTGGGTGCGGAAGGCTTCCTCGATCTGCTCGACGTTGTTGTATTCGAGCACCAAGGTGTGCTGCACCACTTCGGCCGGCACGCCGGCGCTGGTGGGGTGGCCGAAGGTGGCCAGACCCGAGCCAGCCTTGACCAGCAGGGCGTCGGCGTGGCCGTGATAGCAGCCCTCGAACTTGATGATCTTGCTGCGGCCGGTGGCGCCGCGTGCCAGGCGGATGGCGCTCATGCCGGCTTCGGTGCCGGAGCTGACCAGCCGGATCTGCTCGCAGGACGGCACCAGGCTCAGGATCTCTTCGGCCAGCTCGATCTCGCGCTCGGTCGGTGCACCGAAGCTGAAGCCCTCTTCGACCGCCTTGCGCACCGCGTCCAGCACCGCCGGGTGACCGTGGCCGAGGATCATCGGGCCCCAGGAGCCGATGTAGTCGATATAGCGCTGCCCTTCGGCGTCCCACATGTAGGCGCCCTGGGCGCGGGTGATGAAGCGCGGCGTGCCGCCGACGGCGCGGAAGGCGCGCACCGGCGAATTGACGCCGCCGGGAATCGAGATCTTGGCGCGGTCGAAGAGCTGCTGATTAGTGGACATGGCGGGAGGGCTTGGGCGGAATGTCCTTGCTGGACGAGGAAGAGTCTGACGAGGTGGGCTGCACGGTGCGGCCCGGGAGGGGCGGTTCTGCGCCATCTTCCGGGGCCTCTTCATCCTCGGGCGGCAGGGCCCAGAAGAAGCGGTCCGGGATGACGTGGCCCATGCCGGGCCGGAAGCCGGAGTCGAGCGACTGATCGAGGAAGGCCAGCGCTTCGCCGACCGCCTGATGCAGTTCCATCCCGGTGGCGATCAGCGCGGCGATCGAGGCCGACAGCGTGTCGCCCGCGCCGATAAAGGAGGTCTCGAAGCGCTCGAACTTCTCCCCGGTGATGGCGCCCTGCGGACTGGCCAGAATGTTGTCGACGAACTGTCCGGGCGGTTGCAGGCCGGTGACCAGCACATGTCGGGTACCGTGCTCAGCGGCCGCTACGGCCAGTTCGCGGGCTGAAGGAGCGCGTTCGGACTCCCACTCGGGCAGCAGGAAATCGGTCAGCGTCTTGTGATTGCCGATCAGCAGTTCGGTCTGCGGCAGCACCAGTTCGCGCAGCGCGTCGTGATAGGACTGGAACTGCTCCTCGTCATCAATCCAGCCCAGATTGGGCAGATAGGTCACGAGGGGTACATCCGGGTAGTCGGTCAGGATTTCGGCCACGGCGCCGACCGATTCGGCCGAGCCGAGGAAGCCGACCTTCCAGGCGCTGATCGTGATGTCCTCCAGCACGGTGCGGGCCTGCTCGGCGACCACGTCAGAGTCGAGCGCAGTCTGTTCGAAGATTTCGGCGGTGTCGCGCACGATCACCGAGGTCAGCACCGGCAGGGCGTGCGCCCCCATGGCGGCCACGGTGGCGACGTCACCGGCCGTGCCGCCAGCACCGGTCGGGTCGCTGGCGTTGAAGCACATCACCGACGGTGGGGCCTGGGGTTCCTCGGCAGCGGGATCGCTGTCGGCGGGGTCGACGTCCGCCGGATCCGGGGTGCCGGTCGGTCCGTCTGAGGGGCCGAGAGACAGGGAGGGGCGACGGTGGGCGGGAAAGATGGCGAAGCTCATGGGCGATTCAGCCGTCCGGGGACGGTCTGGTGTCTCTTTCTCTGGTCGAATGTGATGTTGTGTACGTGCCCACGAACCCTTGCGAATCCGCCGGAGGCTGTCGCT
>DALYHR010000215.1:0-4363 GCA_031970775.1 Burkholderiaceae bacterium
CTGTCCGGCGAACCCCCAAGTCAGGGGGCGCCGCGAACACCGTAGAATCGCAGGCTGTTTTTTACTGAACACCCCCGGAGCCCTCCATGAGCGACATCGAAATCCGTGTCAAGAAGATCATCGCTGACCAACTCGGCGTGCCCGAAGAGGACGTGACCAATGAAAAGGCCTTCGTGGCTGACCTCGGCGCTGACTCGCTCGACACCGTCGAACTGGTGATGGCCCTCGAAGACGCTTTCGGTATCGAAATCCCCGACGAGGACGCAGAAAAGATCACCACCGTCCAGCTGGCGATCGACTACGCCACCGCCCACGCCAAGTAAGACCCACGTCCGTCCGGGGCGACCCGTCGCTCCGGCAGACATGACGTCACTTCGTCGCGTCCCTCAACCCGAAGGACGCCCGAGCCGATTCCCTGACCGGGTCGGCTTGGCATTTCCCTCTCTCCGCACTCCCCCCTGCGCATGACCCGTCGCCGCATCGTCGTGACCGGGCTCGGACTGGTGACCCCTGTCGGGAACACCGTGGCCGAATCCTGGTCGAACATCGTCGCCGGCCAGTCCGGCATCGACAACATCACCCGTTTCGACGCCTCCAAGCTGGCTGTTCACTTCGCCGGTGAAGTCAAGGGCTTCAAGATCGAGGATTACATCCCCGCCAAAGAAGCCCGTCACATGGATACCTTCATCCATTACGGCATCGCCGCATCGCTTCAGGCGGTTCGCGACGCCGGGCTGCCGCAGGGTGATGAACTCAGCGAGGAGCAGGCTTCGCGCATCGGCGTGATGGTCGGATCGGGCATCGGCGGTCTGCCGATGATCGAGAACACCCATGCCGAGTACGCCGAACGCGGCCCGCGCCGTATTTCGCCGTTCTTCGTACCGGCCTCGATCATCAACATGACCTCGGGCCATGTGTCGATCCTGTGCGGCTACAAGGGCCCCAATATCGGCATCGTCACCGCCTGCACCACTGGCCTGCACAGCATCGGTCTGGCGGCTCGCCTGATCGAGTGCGGCGACGCTGACGTCATGGTGGCCGGCGGCTCCGAGTCGACCCTGTCGGCCCTGGGCGTCGGCGGCTTTGCCGCAGCCCGCGCCCTGTCGACCCGCAACGACGACCCCAAGACGGCTTCGCGCCCCTGGGACAAGGATCGCGACGGCTTCGTGCTGGGCGAAGGCGGCGGCGTGATGGTGCTCGAAGAGTACGAACACGCCAAGGCCCGCGGCGCCAAGATCTACGCCGAGCTGTGCGGCTTCGGCATGACCGGTGACGCGTATCACATGACCGCCCCGAACGTCGACGGCCCGCGCCGCTCGATGCAAATGGCCTTGCGCAACGCCGGCATCAACGCCGACCAGGTGCACTACGTCAACGCGCACGGCACCTCCACGCCGCTGGGTGATGTCAACGAGACCAATGCGATCAAGCTGGCCTTCGGTGACCACGCCAAGAAGCTGGTGGTGAACTCGACCAAGTCGATGACCGGGCACCTGCTCGGTGGCGCCGGCGGTATCGAGTCTGTGTTCTCGGTGCTGGCGATCCATCATCAGATCGCTCCGCCGACCATCAATCTCTTCAACCAGGACCCGGAATGCGATCTCGACTACTGTGCCAACACGGCACGGGAGATGAAGATCGATGTCGCGGTCAAGAACAACTTCGGCTTCGGCGGCACCAACGGCACGCTGGTGTTCCGTCGTATCTGATTCGGCTACACGCTCGGGTTCGCCTGAACCCGAAGAACTCCCCCCGGCATCCGATTCCACGTCGGATGCCGGAGCGGAGTCCGTCCTCCGCCTGAACGTCGGCCTCGACCGATTCGGCGCGCTCGGCCTTCTGCTGCTGAGCCTGATACCACCCAGTGTTCTGCTGGTCTGGTTGCTTCTCCATCTGACGGTCCATCCGGTCGACTCCGCCATGGCGTGGCGATCGGCGTTGTTCGCCTTCGGCACACTGCTCGGCATCGCGACCCTGCACCAGCGACGCCACCTGCTGCGCACCCGCTGGCAGTTGCAACTGCCCGAACAGCGCCCCGGGTCGACCTGGCTTCTGAACCAGCCCGCCGCAATGCCGCACCCCGGCAGGCCTGAGGTCATGGTCGACCTGGACGGCTGGATGCTACTGCGCTGGCAGCCGGACCAGGACAGCGGCGCTGTGTGGCTCACCGTGTCACAGCGCGATCACCCCCAGCACTGGCACCGGCTGCGCTGCGCCCTCTGGGCCACGCAGCTTCACGGGGGTTGAAATCCTCCGCATCCGACGCCATCTGGCCCATCCGGGTAGGACCCCCATCCCTTCTTGATCATCAGGAAACCGAGGAACACGATGTCCGCGAAACACGTCCCCCAGACACGCCCCTGGCGCCCCACCGCACGGGCCACCCTGTTCAGCGTCGCCGCCGTGACGCTGTCGGCCAGCCTGCTGGCCCCGTTGGTGATGCACCGGGATGCAACTGCCGCCGCTCAGGCTGCCTCTACCGACCCCGCACCATTGGTGCGCGGTTTGCCTGACTTCACAGCACTGGTCGATGCGGCCGGGCCGGCTGTGGTCAACATCCGCACCACCGCCAAGCTGCGCGGCAACCGCATGAATCCGGAAATGGATGAAGAAATGCAGGAGTTCTTCCGGCGCTTCTTCGGCACCCCGCCGGGCCCGCGCTCCGGTCCGCGCCCGGGTCAGGGCGGTGGCGAGGATGTGCCCCGCGGCGTGGGCTCCGGCTTCATCACCAGCACCGACGGCTTCATCCTGACCAATGCCCATGTGGTGGATGGCGCCGACGAGATCGTCGTGCGGCTGGCCGACAAGCGCGAGTTCAAGGCCCGGCTGATCGGTGCCGACAAGCGCACCGACGTGGCTGTACTCAAGATCGAGGCCACTGAACTGCCGATCGTGCGCTTTGGCGACGTCGGCAAGCTCAAGGTCGGCGAGTGGGTGATCGCGATCGGCTCGCCCTTCGACTTCGACAACACGGTAACGGCCGGCATCGTCAGCGCCAAGGCCCGCGACACCGGTGAGATGGTGCCGTTCATCCAGACCGACGTGGCGGTCAACCCCGGCAACTCGGGCGGCCCACTGATCAATCTGCGCGGCGAGGTGATCGGCATCAACTCGCAGATCTACAGTCGCTCGGGCGGCTACATGGGCATCTCGTTTGCGATCCCGATCGACGAAGCGAGCCGGGTGGCTGATCAGATTCGCTCGCACGGCCGGGTGGTTCGTGGCCGCATCGGTGTGCAGATCGGCGAGGTCAGCCGCGAGGTGGCCGAGTCGCTGGGTTTGGGGAAAACCGCCGGTGCGCTGGTGCGCTCGGTCGAACCGGGCAGTCCGGCCGAAAAGGCCGGCATCGAAGCGGGCGACATCATCACCCACTTCGACGGCCGCACCGTGGACAAGTGGAGCGATCTGCCGCGCCTGGTGGGCAACACCCGTCCGGGCCACGACAGCGCCATCAAGCTGCTGCGCCGCGGCAAGACCGAAACCGTATCGATCCGGGTGGCTGAACTGGAGACCGCCTCGGCCGACAAGCCCGCCTCACGCAGCGACAGCGAGGGCGACAAACCCGCCGCAGCCCGCGCCTCGGGCTGGGGACTGAGCCTGAGCAATCTGGACGATGCGGCCCGCAAGGAGCTCAAGCTGCGCGCCGGCGTGCGGGTGGACTCGGCACAGGGGGCGGCACAACGCGCCGGACTGCGCGATGGCGACATCCTGATCAACCTCGATAACGTCGAGGTGCGCGACGTCGCTCAGGTGGAAGCGGTGTTGGCCCGCCACGACGCCAATAAGCCGTTGTCGGTGTTGTATCGGCGCGGCGAATGGGCGCAGTACGCCGTGATCCGCCCCGCAGGCAAGTGAGCTGCCGCTGAGCCGCCGCCCGGGGCGGGACCCGACCCGGGGCATTGGTTCTACAATGCCCGGCCTTTGCGGGGACCCTTCACCCCGCCCCGAACCCCGGCGGCCACAGCTGCACCCATGGATCACATTCGCAATTTCTCCATCATCGCCCACATCGATCACGGCAAGAGCACGCTGGCCGATCGACTCATTCAGCGCTGCGGCGGCCTCTCCGACCGCGAGATGGAGGCGCAGGTCCTCGACTCGATGGATCTGGAACGGGAGCGCGGCATCACCATCAAGGCCCAGACCGCCGCGCTGCAGTACACCGCCAAGAATGGTCAGGTCTACAACCTCAACCTGATCGACACCCCCGGCCACGTCGACTTCTCCTACGAAGTCAGCCGCTCGTTGTCGGCCTGCGAGGGTGCGCTGCTGGTGGTCGATGCCAGCCAGGGCGTCGAAGCCCAGACAGTGGCCAACTGCTACACCGCGCTCGACCTCGGCGTCGAGGTGGTGCCGGTGCTCA
>DALYHR010000216.1:0-4353 GCA_031970775.1 Burkholderiaceae bacterium
CCGCAAGATGGGCATCAAGACGGTGGCCGTCTATTCGGAGGCGGATAAGGAAGCCCGCCACGTCGAGTTGGCCGACGAGGCCGTGCTGCTCGGCCCGGCGCCTTCGCGCGAGTCGTATCTGGTCGCTGACAAGATCATCGCCGCCTGCAAGGCTACCGGCGCTGAGGCCGTTCACCCCGGCTACGGCTTCCTGTCGGAGAACGCCGCCTTTGCCAAGCGCTGTGAGGAAGAGGGCATCGCCTTCATCGGTCCGCGCTACTTCAGCATCGAGGCGATGGGCGACAAGATCGCTTCGAAGAAGCTGGCCAATGAAGCCAAGGTCAGCACCATCCCCGGCTACAACGATGCGATCGACTCGCCCGAACAGGCCGTCGAAATTGCCAAGGGCATCGGTTACCCGGTGATGATCAAGGCCTCGGCCGGCGGCGGCGGCAAGGGTCTGCGTGTCGCGTTCAACGACAAGGAAGCCTTCGAGGGGTTCTCGTCCTGCCGCAACGAAGCCCGCAACAGCTTCGGCGATGACCGCGTCTTCATCGAGAAGTTCGTTGAACAGCCGCGCCACATCGAAATCCAGGTGCTTGGCGACAGCCACGGCAATGTGGTCTACCTCAACGAGCGCGAGTGCTCGATCCAGCGCCGTCACCAGAAGGTGATCGAAGAGGCGCCGAGCCCCTTCATCTCTGATGCCACCCGCAAGGCGATGGGTGAGCAGGCCGTAGCCCTGGCCAAGGCCGTGAAGTACCAGTCGGCCGGCACGGTGGAATTCGTGGTCGGCAAGAACCAGGATTTCTACTTCCTGGAGATGAACACCCGTCTGCAGGTGGAGCACCCGGTGACCGAGTGCATCACCGGCCTCGATCTGGTCGAGCAGATGATCCGTGTCGCCGCCGGCGAAGCCCTGAGCTTCACCCAGGCCGACATCAAGCGTGATGGCTGGGCGATCGAGTGCCGCATCAACGCTGAAGACCCGTTCCGCAACTTCCTGCCCTCCACCGGTCGTCTGGTCAAGTACCAGCCCCCGGTGGCGAATCTGGAGCAGGCGGTGGTGACGCTGGCCGGTTCGGCTTATGAGAACGGCAACTTCGGCGGCGTGCGGGTCGATACCGGCGTCTATGAAGGCGGCGAGATCCCGATGTTCTACGACTCGATGATCGCCAAGCTGATCGTGCACGGCACCGACCGCAACGATGCGATTGCCAAGATGCGCGATGCACTCAACGCTTTCGTGATTCGCGGTATCAGCTCGAACATCCCGTTCCAGTCGGCCCTGCTGGCGCATCCGCGTTTCGTCACCGGCGACTTCAACACCGGCTTCATCGCCGAAAACTATCCGAAGGGCTTCTCGGCCTCGGATGTGCCGCACGATGACCCGGACTTCCTGGTGGCCCTGGCCGCTGCAGCCAACCGCCGCTATCTGGAGCGTGCTGCCGCTATCAGCGGCCAGTTGCCGGGCCACGGGGTGGTGATCGGTGATGACTTCGTCGTCGTCGTCAAGGGCCATGAAGGCAACCACCGCCATGTGGCGGCCCGCGTGACCGGTGAGGCTGCGCTGACGGTTGCCATCGGCGACAAGACCTACGCGATCGACAAGGACTGGGATTTCGGCGGCATCCGCGCCAGCGGTTCCTGCAACGGCCTGAGCTTCAACGCCCAGATCGAACGCAAGGGCGTATGGCTGCGCGTGGCGCATAACGGCCTGGTGATCGAAGCGCAGGTGCTGAGCCCGCGCGCCGCTGAGCTGGTCAAGCTGATGCCCTACAAGGCACTGCCGGACACCAGCAAGATGCTGCTCTCGCCCATGCCGGGTCTGCTGGTGCAGGTGCCGGTGACGGTCGGCCAGAAGGTTCAGGCTGGCGAGCGTCTGGCGGTGATCGAGGCGATGAAGATGGAAAACATCCTCGTCGCGGCGCAGGACTGCGTGGTCAAGGAAATCAAGGCCGCCGTCGGCGAGAGCCTGAGCGTCGATCAGCAGATCATCATCTTCGAGTGAAGCCGGGAGCCACGATGCAAGCCAAACCCTTCAAGATCCTCGGCATCCAGCAGATCGCCATCGGCGGCCCGGACAAGACCCGGCTGCAAAAGCTCTGGGTCGATATCTTCGGTCTGTCGATCAAGAGCACTTTTGTGTCCGAACGCGAGAACGTCGATGAAGACATCTGCGCGCTGGGCAGCGGCCCAACCGCGGTCGAAGTCGACCTGATGCAGCCGCTCGACCCCGAGAAGAAGCCGGCCGTGCACGCCACGCCGCTCAACCACGTCGGCCTGTGGGTCGATGACCTGGCCAAGGCGGTCGAGTGGATGAGTGCCAACGGCGTGCGTTTTGCGCCGGGCGGCATCCGCAAGGGTGCGGCCGGCTACGACATCACCTTCATCCACCCGAAGAGCAACGACGAATTCCCGATCGGCGGCGAAGGCGTGCTGATCGAGCTGGTGCAGGCGCCAGCGGAAGTGATTGCCGCCCTCAGCTGAGCGGTATCCGTCTTTTT
This sequence comes from Burkholderiaceae bacterium, assembly GCA_031970775.1. Taxonomy (GTDB): domain Bacteria; phylum Pseudomonadota; class Gammaproteobacteria; order Burkholderiales; family Burkholderiaceae_C; genus Sphaerotilus. Next base: position 2,487 of record DALYHR010000216.1, read on the forward strand.
CCAAGTAACCGGAGACATTCCCCATGACCAACTTCGCCGAATTCCATCGTCGCTCCATCGAGGATCGCGACGCCTTCTGGGCCGAGCAGGCTGAACTGATCGAATGGCACAAGCCCTACGACCAGGTGTGTGATTACTCGAACCCCCCGTTTGCCAAGTGGTTCGCGGGCGGTTTGACCAACCTGTGTCACAACGCTGTCGACCGTCACCTGAAGGACCGCGCTGACCAGAACGCGCTGATCTTCGTCTCGACCGAAACCGAGACCGAGAAGACCTACAGCTTCCGCGAACTGCACGCCGAAGTGCAGCGCTTTGCCGCCATCTACAAGTCGCTGGGCGTGGGCAAGGGCGATCGCGTGCTGATCTACATGCCGATGATCGCGGAAGCCTGCTTCGCGATGCTGGCGGCAGTGCGCATCGGTGCGATCCACTCGGTGGTGTTCGGCGGTTTTGCCAGCCACTCGCTGGCCAGCCGCATCGACGACGCGCAGCCCAAGGTGATCGTCAGCGCCGATGCCGGCATGCGCGGCGGCAAGGGCGTGCCCTACAAGCACCTGCTGGATGAGGCGATCAACCTCTCGACCAACAAGCCGGCCAAGGTGGTGATGGTCAACCGCGGTCTGGCCGAGTTCGCCCGTGTCGAAGGCCGTGACGTCGACTATGCCGAACTGCGCGCCCAGCACATGGATGCCGTGGTGCCCTGCGAATGGGTCGACTCCACCCACCCGTCGTACATCCTCTACACCTCGGGCACCACCGGCAAGCCCAAGGGCGTGCAGCGCGACACCGCTGGCTACACCGTGGCGCTGGCCGCCTCGATGAAGCACATCTACATGGGCAACCCGGGCGAGACCTACTTCTCGACCTCGGACATCGGCTGGGTGGTGGGCCACAGCTACATCATCTACGGCCCGCTGATCGGCGGCATGGCCACGATCATGTACGAAGGCCTGCCGACCCGCCCGGACGCCGGCGTGTGGTGGAGCCTGGTCGAGAAGTACAAGGTCACCGTGATGTTCTCGGCCCCGACGGCGGTGCGCGTCCTGAAGAAGCAGGATCCGGCCTTCCTGACCAAGTACGACCTGTCCAGCCTCAAGGCGCTGTTCCTGGCTGGCGAGCCGCTCGACGAGCCGACCGCCAAGTGGATCGCCGAGGCGCTGGGTCGCCCGATCGTCGACAACTACTGGCAGACCGAAACCGGCTGGCCGATCATGGCGATCTGCAACGGCGTGGAAGCCGCGCCGAGCAAGTTCGGTTCGCCCGGCAAGGCGGTCTATGGCTACGACGTTCAGCTGATCGACGAAGCCAGCGGCGAGCCGATCACCGAGCCGAACCAGAAGGGTGTGGTCGCCGTCAACGGTCCGCTGCCCCCGGGCTGTCTGCAAACCGTCTGGGGCGACGACAAGCGCTTCGTCAGCACCTACTGGACCAGCATCCCCGGCAAGACCATGTACTCGACCTTCGACTGGGGCGTGCGTGACGAGGACGGCTACTTCTACATCCTGGGTCGCACCGATGACGTGATCAACGTCGCCGGCCACCGCCTGGGCACCCGCGAGATCGAGGAAAGCATCTCCAGCCACGCCAACGTCGCCGAAGTGGCGGTGGTCGGTATGGCCGACCAGCTCAAGGGCCAGGTCGCGGTCGCCTTCGCGGTGCTGAAGGATCCGAGCAAGGCTGCCTCGCCGGAACTGGCCAAGGCGCTCGAAGCCGAGATCATGAAGGTCGTCGACGGCCAGCTCGGCGCGGTGGCGCGTCCGGCGATGGTCAAGTTCGTCACCGTGCTGCCCAAGACCCGTTCGGGCAAGGTGCTGCGCCGCGCCATCCAGGCCGTCTGCGAAGGCCGCGATGCCGGCGATCTGACCAC
>DALYHR010000217.1:0-4295 GCA_031970775.1 Burkholderiaceae bacterium
GAAGCGCGCCTGCCGCTGGCCTTCGAAGTCAGCGTGATCGTGGCGCGCAACGCTGCGGGCCAGGTGGTGCACTTTCCGCTGCAGCAAAACCTGCACCGCGACGGCATCCTGGCCGTCACCACGGTGCCGGCGCCCGATCTGACACCGGCGCTGCAGGCGCAGGCGGTCGAGGCCGCTGAAACCATCGCCGCGCGGCTGGGCTATGTCGGCGTGCTCTGCGTCGAATTCTTCGTGCTGCAGGACGGCTCGCTGGTGGTCAACGAGATGGCGCCGCGTCCGCACAACTCGGGCCACTACACCATCGATGCCTGCGATGTGTCGCAGTTCGAGCTGCAAGTGCGCACCATGGCCGGTCTGCCGCTGGTCGCGCCGCGCCTGCACTCGCCGACCGTGATGCTCAACCTGCTCGGCGATCTGTGGTTCGACGCTGAGGGCTGCGAGCACACGCCAGATTGGGCCGGCGTGCTGGCGCTGCCGGGCATGCACCTGCATCTCTACGGCAAGACCGAGGCGCGGCGCGGCCGCAAGATGGGCCATCTGACCGTCACCGGTGCGACACCGGAGGCGGTGCGCACCGCCGCCCTGCAGGCCTGCGCGCTGCTGGGCCTGGCGCCGTTCTGAGTCGGCAAGCCATGGCCCGGATCCTCGACGGTACCGACCCCGCCTGCGTGTTGTTGGCGGCTGAGCGGCTGGCCGCGGGCGAATTGGTCGCGATGCCGACCGAGACGGTCTACGGCCTGGGCGCCCGGGCCGATCAGGCTGAGGCGGTCGCACAGATTTTTGCGGCCAAGGGGCGGCCGAGCGATCACCCGCTGATCGTGCATGTGGCCGATGCGGCGACGGCCGAGCAGTTCGCCGCCGAGCTGCCGCCGGTGGCGCGGCGCCTGATGGATGCTTTCTGGCCCGGGCCGCTGACCGTGATCGTGCCGCGCCGGCCCGGCATCGCTGCCGAGGCCGCAGGCGGGCAAAACAGCGTCGGCCTGCGCTGCCCCGGGCATCCGGTGGCGCTGGAGCTGCTGCGCGCTGCTGCTGCCTTGGGCGTGCCGGGCGTGGCGGCGCCGAGCGCCAACCGCTTCGGCCGGGTCAGCCCGACCTGTGCCGCGCATGTGGCCAGCGAATTCGAGGCGCTGCCCGAGCTATACGTGCTCGATGGCGGCGACTGCCAGATCGGCATCGAGTCGGCGATCGTCGATTGCAGTCGATCGCACCCTGTTTTGCTGCGTCCGGGCGGGCTGACGCGGGCGCAGATCGAGGCTGCGGCCGGCGAGTCGCTACGCGATCGCGATGCCGCTGCACCGCGCGCCTCGGGCACGCTGGAAGCCCATTACGCCCCGCAGGCCAAGGTGCGGCTGATGTCGGCCGAGGCGCTGCAGCAGGCGATCGAGGTCTGCGGCACCGACCTGCCGACTCAGACCATCGCGCTATATTCGCGCACCGTGCCGATCCCGGCCGGAGCAAACGGGCGGCGTATGCCTGTCGATGCGGCCTTGGCCGCGCATGAACTGTTCGCTGCGCTGCGTCAACTCGATGCGCCCGGTGTCAGGCTGATCTGGGTAGAAAGCCCGCCGGATGACCCGGACTGGGACGGTGTACGCGACCGGCTGCAGCGTGCGGCTGCGGCCTGAGTGAGTGCCTCCGACGATCAGCGTCGTCGGAGCAAAGCCTTCTGGAGAGCTATGTCTGTGTCTTTCTCGCGTCTGGGCGGAGCCCTTGGAACGGTCCTGCTGGCGTTGAGCGCGCTGTTGCTGGGGGGCTGCGGTGGCAGCGTGTCGCGCGTCGAACCCTTCGCGCCGCAGGCCATCGCAGCCTTCGGTGATGAAAGCAGCCTGATCCTGCCGGCCGCCAATGGCGAGCCCGGGGGGCGCAAGTACGGGGTCAACTACATCGATACGACCGTTACGCCGTCGGTGCTGACCTGTGCGCAGTACCCAGTCTGGACGCAGCAGGTAGCGGCCAATTTCGGTTTTGCCTTTGCGGAATGCAACCCGAACAATCTCCCGACGACGCAGACCTATATGGGCGCTGCGGCGGGTGCGAAGGCGGCTGACGTGGCCGGGCAGATCGCGGCCTTTCAGGCGGCCGGTCATGCCATCACACCCAAGACGCTGATGCTGGTGATGGCGGGCACGAACGATATCGTGCAGGCCTATGCCGATTGCGACGCCGGCACGATCTCGCCCGCTCAGGCGGTGACTCAGGTCTGGAATGCCGGATTGCAGCTCAGCAATGCGATCAACAGTCTGGTGGACGCCAATGGGCGGGTCGTTTTCGTGACGGTGCCGGACCCGGTGTTTTCACCGCGTAGCCTCACCGGTGGACTAGGTGGCTGCGTTACCTCGGTGCTCAACGTGAATCGGCAGATCAAGGCCGACCACAACTCATGCGCGGGGCAGGGACTGGCGTGCACCTTCAATGCCGCGTTGCGAACTACCATCGCCAACAATGGCTACCGCGTCGCGATGGTGACGGGAGATGAGCGGATGAAGTCGATGGCCGGGATCGGGCAGCAGGCCAACTACGGTCTGATCGATTGGGTCACCCCCGTCTGCACGACGCCGTTGCCCGGGTGCGACACCACCACACTGGCAACCCGGACCGATGGCAGAGTTGCCACGGCGGCCAACTATCTGTGGGTCGACGACCTCTGGCCTGGCTATCCTTTCCAGGCTCAGGTTGCCAGCCTGGCGTTTACCCGAGCGATCGGGAACCCCTTCTAAGCCAAGCCTCATCCCGCCCACCATGAGTTCCAGCCGTCGCCCCGGCCTGCTGTCTGGCCTGATTCTGTCGACGGCCCTGCTGGCGGGATGTGGCGGCACACCACCGAGTTACAACCGGCTGGTGGTTTTCGGCGATGAGTTGAGCGACGCAGGTTCCTATGCCACGGCCGGGCTGCTGACCCGATTCGGCGGTGGTGGGCGCTTCACGATCAATGCCTTGTCCGGCCAGACCGCGTCGTCCCTGTGGGTCGATCAGCTGGCGGTGCATGTCGGCATGCCCGCGCCCTGCGCCTATGAAACCGGGCTGGAAAGCGTCGATGTCAGCGGTGCCACGCTGGCCGATCTGGCCGAGGCCCGACAGACTCACACGTCCTGCACCGGTTACGCCCAGGGCGGCGCGCGTGTCAGCCAGACGCTCGGGCTGGCCAACAAGGGCTGGCTGCCGGCGCTCTCCGGCGCGCTGGGCCAACTGACCGTGCCGGTGACCACCCAGGTCAGCCGGCACCTCACCGCTTCGGGCGGCAGTTTCAATGCCGCGGATCTGACGCTGGTGACGGCTGGATTCGACGACGTGCTGGTGGTCGATGACAAGGTGACCGCCGGGTCGATGACGGCCGCCGATGGCGCCGCCACGCTGGCCGCCACTGCCAACGAACTGGTGATTCAGGTGCTGGTGCAGATGGTGGGCAAGGGGGCAACCCGGGTGGTGGTGCTCAATCTGCCCGACCCGAGCAGCACGCCGCGCTACCGGGCGGCCAGCACGACCGCGCAGGCGCAGGTGCAGGCGCTGGCCAAGGCATTCAACGATGCACTGCTGGCGGGCCTGTCGGGCAATACAACGGTCTTGCTGGTCGATCTGTTTCAGCTCTCGCAGGCGATGTCTGCCAGCCCGGCGAGCTACGGCATCGCCAATGCCGTGGATGCCGCCTGCAACCTGAGTGCCACAGTCAACCCGATCAGTTCGGCCATGGCTTGCACCACGGCGACGCTGAACGTCAGCGATGCCACCGCGTACCTCTACGCCGATGACTTGCACTTCGCGCCGCTCGGCCATCGTCTGATCGCCGACAAGGTCTGGGCCGACATGGTGGCGCGCCACTGGCAGTAAGCCATCGGATGGCGCATGATGCCGTCGCCTGATCGCAATCACTGCCAAGGAGACGTGCATGACTCTCAGACCGCTCAACTCGCTTCAACGCCGGCCCACTAGCGCTCCGTCGCGCAAGGGGTGGTTTCTGACACTGGTCAGTGCCAGCGTTCTGGCGCTTGGCCTGGCGGCCTGCGGCGGCGGAAGCACGGATCCCGCCCCTGTGGTGGTGACTCACACAGCCTATTCGCGCCTGGTGGTGTTTGGCGACAGCCTAAGCGACGTCGGCACCTATGCGACGGCGGGCGTCGTAGCGGGCTTTGGCGGCGGCAAGTTCACCGTCAACGGCGCTGCGAACAAGATTTGGGTCGAGGATCTGGCGGGCCGTATCGGGGTGACAGCACCCTGTGCTGCTCGCACCGGGCTCGAAAGTGCGGCCGGAACACAGCTTGCCGGGCTGGCCGAAGCCATCGCCGATCATGCCGGCTGCT
>DALYHR010000218.1:0-4293 GCA_031970775.1 Burkholderiaceae bacterium
AATGCGGTGACCGGCATCGAATTCCAGCCGCTTGGTGATCGTGATCATGATCGGGGTGCGAAGTTGCCGAGCGCCGCTCTGTCGGTTTAGCGGATACCGGTGATCTTGTGGGTCTGGAGGCCAAGCCTCCAGCGCGGATGATCCAGACAGGCCTGAAGCGCCCCCTCGAGGTGAGCCCGTCGCAGCGGCCCGTCCATCGGCTGCAGAAAGTGGTGCTGGAAGTCGAGGTCGCCGTCACGAATCAGGCTTTCCAGACTGAGCGGATCGAGCCCGGGCTGAGGGTAGACCACCTTGAGCTCCTGACCGCTGCGCTGCACCCAGGGTGCACCCGCCTTCGGGCTGATACACAGCCAATCGATGCCCGAGGGCGCCCGCACGGAGCCGTTGCTTTCCACTGCAATCATGAAGCGCCGGGCATGCAGGGCCTCGATCAGCGGGGCATCGACCTGCAACAGAGGCTCGCCCCCAGTCAGCACGACCAGACGGTGCTCCAGTCCCGGACCCCAACAGCGCTCAATGGCCGAGGCCAGCGCGTCAGCTTGATCGAACTTGCCGCCCCCATCGCCATCGGTGCCCACGAAGTCGGTGTCGCAGAACCGGCAGATCGCCTGATCACGATCCGATTCGCGGCCACTCCAGAGGTTGCAGCCCGACAGACGGCAAAACACCGCGCGGCGGCCGGTCTGGGCCCCCTCGCCCTGAAGGGTTAGAAAGATTTCCTTGACGCTGTAGGTCATCGGTCGATTCTAGGCGAGGGGCCTCACCCCTTTGAAATGCACCGCTCACACACACCGCCAGCGCCACAAATGTGGACAACCCCGGTAGCACCACCCAGATTGCTCACATTGTTATCCACAGGCCCGAGATTTTTCTGCGGAAAACCCGGCCCTATCCCGACCTGACGCAACCCGGAAGATCGGGGACAATGCACCCCCTGTTCGTGTTGTATTTCACGTTCAGATCCCATCAGGTCAGGTCCTGCCCCATTCAAACGAGGGGACAGGGGGCACTGTCGATACAGTGCGTCGCCTGGATTTACCGCAGAACATGGCCATCTTTCCACAGGGACTGCCTTACATCGAGCAGCGCTGCTCCTCGGCGGAGCGGCGCCTGCTGCTGCAGCTACAGCGCAGCCTGGACGATGACTACCTGATCTGGTTTGCCACCCCCATCGGCCCGGAGCAGTGCCGGCCGGATTTCGTCATCCTCAGCCCACGCTGGGGACTGCTGCTGCTGGAAGTGCGCGACTGGACGCGTCCGCAGATTCGCCGCGCCCGCCGCGATCAGGTGGTTCTGGCCTCGGCCTCGGGCCAGGAGCACAGCGAACTCAATCCACTGCATCGCCTTCGTCGCGCCATGATGGGGCTGGTCGAGCTGATGCAGCAGGACCCGAGCCTGATCCGGGGCAGTGGTGCCTTTCGCGGCAAGCTGCTGTTTCCCTATGGCTGGGGCCTGGTGCTGCCGAATCAACCGCGGCCTGACCCGGATGACCCGATGTGTCGGGGCGAAGCCTTTCCGGATCGATTCGTGCTCTGGCAAAACGACCTGGAAGATCAGGTCTCAAGCCACGCCTTCACGCAGCGCCTGTGGGGCATGTCGACCATCCACTACCCGGGCACGCTGACCCTGCAGCAGCGCGATCGCATCCGCTGGCATCTGCACCCGGAAGTCCGGGTTCATTCGCTGCTGGGCGACCTGGACATGGCCCTCGGTGACGAGGACGACGAGGAAACCACCGATTTCTCGCCGCCGGTCGACCTGGATCTGGACTTCGACCTCTCGCCCTCACCGATCCGGACCCACGCGCTGCCGCGCCGCAATGGTCATACCGTCTCGGGCTCGCTGCCTGCTGCGCTGGACGGCCTGGGCATCACCACGCCGCGGACCTCGAGCCTGCCTGAGCTGATGCACGTGCTCGATCTCCGGCAGGAGCAACTGGCCCGTACGCTGGGCGACGGGCACTGGATCCTGCACGGCAGCGTCGGCTCGGGCAAGACGATGATCCTGCTGTTTCGTGCCCGGCAGCTCCAGCACCGGGCCCGCCGCGACCGGCCGGTGCTGGTGTTGTGCCACAACCGGGTGCTGGCTAACCGAATCGAGGCCCAGCTGCTGGAGCACGGAGCCGACGATCGCATCCAGGTGCGCACCTTTCACGGCTGGTGCGAGGATCTGGTGCACCGCTTCAATCTGGAAGTTGCTGTCGACCGCCGGGCCGTCGATTACCTGGACGCGCTGGTGCGCACCACCGAACGCGCCCTCGAAAGCGGCTTCATTCCGGTCGATCGCTACACCGCGATCCTGGTGGATGAAGGCCACGAATTCGAAACCACCTGGCTGAAGATGATCGCCAGCCAGATGCCCGCCGAGCAAGGGCATCTGCTCGTGCTCTACGACGATGCTCAATCGCCTTTCCAGCGCCAGCGCCGACGTTTCAGCTTCTCCAGCGTCGGCATCCAGGCCGAAGGTCATGTACGCACGCTGCGGGTCGATTACCGCAACACCAATGAGGTGCAAAGCGTGGCCGCCCGGCTGGCGCATCAACTGCTGGTGTCGCCGGATACCGGCTCACCCGCGGCGCTGGGCGCAGAGCCGGTCGCCCTCGATCCGCCGATGCCGCTGCTGCCGCCCGCTTCCTGCGGACGACGCGGCCTGCTGCCCATGCTGCTGGAGGCCCGCGATGCCGACACCGAGGCGATGCTGATCGCCGACCGGGTCTGGCGAGCGACAACCGAGGGAGTGCCGCCCGGGGACATCGCCATCCTGGTGCGCGCCAAGTTCCTGATGCCACCGATCGAGAAGGCCCTGGTGGCTCGCGGCCTTCAGGTGCAGTCGATGGGCGATCGGGTCTTTCAGCACTTCGACTGGAACGCCCCGGCCGTGCGACTGCTGACCATGCAGGCCGCCCGCGGGCTGGAGTTCCCCTCGGTCATCGTGGCGGGGCTGCAATCGATGCCTCGGCGCAGCGAGCCGCTGGATGAGGAAATTCGCCTGCTCTATATCGCCATGACCCGGGCGACGCGAGAACTGCTGCTGGCCACCCACGGCGACTCGCCGATGGTGCAGCGAGTGCGGGACGCCATCGAGGTGGTTCGCGACGAGGTCCGCGCTCGGGAAGAGCTGGTGCAGTCCACCCGGTATCACACCGATATTCGCCTCTGAGCACCCCGGGGCTCAGCGCGCTGCAGCTGGGGTGCAGGAGCTCAGTTTTTGCTGATTGAACGCAGGATCGCGGGCCAGACTGGCCAGCTCGCCCTGAAGCGCCGCATCCGCCCTTGGCACATGCAGGCTGTAGTTCACGCTGGGTGGATTGAGCTGCACGAGCCGCACGCCACGCACCTTTTCCCGTGTGAAGCGATGCAGATCGCTCTCGGCAGCGTCGAGCTTGCTGTAGTGCCCCAGCGCCAGGCCGAACTCGAGCTGAGGGATGCCCTGAACCTCCTCGAACTGCAGGATGCCGACGCGGCGCAAATCCTCAGCCCGGCGCTGCATCAGCTCGCGCGTCTGGAACGGGCCGAGATAGACCAGCCAGTGCCCAGGCACCTCCCGTGGCTTGAGATCCCAGCTCTGTCGTGGCAACCGCATCCGGAACACTCCTTCAGCTCGATCGACATCGGCCTTGCTGGTGAACGGACCGAATTCGAGACAGGCCTCACCGGCCACAACGGTCGGGGACGACGGGGAGGGCTCGGCAGCGCGCGCGGTGTCCCGAGCCGGAGCAGAAGTCGCCGGAGCACGCTCCGGGGCGACCAGCTTCAGGGCCTCGGGGGCGACCTGCCGCTCCAGGCGCTGCGGCTCGCGATCGCCCTGCGGGTCAATACCGACGGCCCAGGTCAACCAGCCCTGACTCCAGCTATAGAACGCCAGATTGGCGACCAGCAGCAGTAATACAAATCCTCTTAGCATGGTCTGACGCTCACTTCCCCACTGTGCACGGCCTGGATGCCGGCGGCAGTATGCACGAGCAACGCGCCGGTGCCGTCGAGGCCAACCACCCGTCCACGGGTCGCTCCCGCACCGATGCCAACACTGATCTCACGACCGCGCAGCAGGTCACGCTGTTCAAACGCCGTCGCAAACGGCGCCCAACCCACCTGCTCGAAGCGAAGCAGCGTACGCAGCAGCGGCGCGGCCACTCGGTGCAACACTGCTGGCGCATCCAGCCCGGGCAGTAACTCGTCCGTAGCGGCAAAACCGCTGGCGAACTGCGCGGCCTCCCCGTCCGCCAACGCCCGGGACCGAATGTTCAGCCCGATACCGACCACCAGCCAGCGCGCCTTCGGATCGAAACCACTG
>DALYHR010000219.1:0-4255 GCA_031970775.1 Burkholderiaceae bacterium
TTGAGCACGTCGGCGCTGAGGCGCTTGGCAGCGATCTCGAAGGTGGTGCGGGTGCGGGTGCTGTTCTCGAAGAACAGGTTGAACACCGACTTGCCGCGCAGCAGCGGCACTTTCTTGACCTCGCGGTCGTTGACCGACAGGAATGAGCCGGCGGTGTCGAGGATCTGCGTCAGGATGGCCCGAGGCAGCCCCTCGACCGACAACAGGTGGATCAGCTCGCCGTTTTTGTTGAGCTGAGGATTTCGGCGTGTCAGCATCACGCGGCCTCCTGGATCGAGAAGGTAAAACCACCATCGCCAGCGCGGGCCAGGGCCAGGCGCTGCGAGGCGGGCAGATGAAGGGTGGCGGCGGCAAAGGCCGGCTCGATCGGCAGCTCGCGCCCGCCGCGGTCAACCAGCACCGCCAACTGCACCGAAGCAGGCCGACCGTAGTCGAAGAGTTCGTTGACCACCGCGCGAATGGTGCGGCCGGTGTAGAGCACATCGTCGATCAGCACGATCGGACGGTCATCGACGCTGAACGGCAGATGCGTCGATGCCGACCCCATCGCCATGCCACGAGCGCCGAAATCGTCGCGATGCAGCGCGCTGGAGATCACCCCAGCCGGGCCCAGATCGAGATCGCGGGCCAGCCGTTCGGCCAGCCAGGCACCGCCTGACCAGATGCCGACCAGCACCGCATCGGGACGCAGCAGGCCTCGCACTCCCTGTCGCAATTCGTTGTACAGCGCTTCGGCGTTGATCTGCAGGACGCTCATGAACGGGGCTCCTCGGCCGGGACCGGATCGGGGGTTGCGGAGGCAGCCGCGGCATCGGACAGACGCTGCTGCTCGTTGAAGAACTGTTCCAGCAGCAGCGCGGCGGCGGCGGCATCGGCATCGCGGGCGCCCGCGGCCAGTACCTCGGTGGTGCTGTAGCGCTCGTCAACCTCGAAGACCGGCCGGTTGAAGCGCCCCTGCAACTGGCGGGCAAAGCGCCGAGCCAGCCGGGTGTTTTCGTGCTCGGCGCCATCCGGATGGAAGGGCACGCCGACCACCAGGGCATCGGGCTGCCACTCGTCGATCAGCCGGGCGATCAGGGGGAAGCGCGCGTCGCCGTCCGCCTTGACGGTGGTCAGCGGCCGGGCGCTGCCGAGCATGCGGGTGCCCGTAGCCACACCAGTGCGGCGCTGGCCGTAATCAAACGACAGAAACGATTGCAGCCGGGCCGCGGCCAGCCGGGGCATCACAGCAGTCATGCGTGGCCGACGTCCTGCGACAGCATGGACGAGTGAATGCCGAGCAGGCCCAGCGCCCGCTCGTAGCGCGCCTCAATGGGGGTATCGAAGATGACATCGGCATTCGCACCGACCGTCAGCCAGCCATTGCGAGCCAGCTCGTCCTCCAACTGCCCTGCACCCCAGCCGGCGTAGCCCAGCATCACCAGCGCACGGCGCGGGCCGGCCCCTTGGGCGATCGCTTCGAGCACATCGCGGCTGGCGGTCATCTCCAGGCCATCGGGCACGGTCAGAGTCGAGGCGTAGTGGCCGCCTTCGGGGCCGAGCCGATCGTGCAGGACAAAACCGCGCTCGGTCTGCACCGGACCACCGTAATAGACCGGCTGCTCGGCGATATCGTCGCGATGGAAGGGCAATTCGACCCGCTCGAACAGACCGCGCAGGTTCAGCTCGATCGGACGGTTGATCACCAGCCCGAGTGCGCCCTTGTCGGTATGCTCGCAGAGGTAAACCACCGCGCCTGAGAACGTCTCGTCGGCCATGCCAGGCATGGCGATCAGAAACTGATTGGTGAGATTGATGGAACCTGCCCCGGACATGGGGCCGGATTGTATCCACCCCCCTGCCTTCCATCCTGCAGAGATCCCCGCCCGATGCCTCACTCGATTCCGCACTCGTCCGGCCCGACCCTGACCGACCGCGCCCTGGTCTGGTTTCGCCGTGATCTGCGCCTGCTCGATCACACAGCCCTTCGGCAGGCCCTGCAACGCGCCCGACAGGTGTGGTGCTGCTTCATCTTCGACACCGAGATCCTCGACACCCTGCCCCGCGCCGATCGGCGTGTGGACTTCATCCATCAATCGGTTCTCGCCCTGGATCAGGACCTGCGTCAGCGCGGCGGTGGCCTGATCGTGCTGCACGGCCCGGCCAGCGAGGAGCTGCCCCGGCTGGCCGGGCGGCTGGGCGTGCAGGCGGTCTTTACCCACCGCGATTACGAGCCTGCTGCGCGACGCCGCGATGCCATCGTGCTGGGCGGACTTGCCGAAGCCGGCATTGCGCTGCACAGCCTCAAGGACCAGGTGATCTTCGAGACCGACGAGGTAATGACCGCCGCAGGCACCCCTTTCGGTGTCTTCACGCCCTATCGCAATGCCTGGCTGCATCGGCTCGGAACCCTGTACGAGCGGCTTCCCAGCTGGGCGGACCCGGCCTCGCGCACCCCGGACGGCGCCTTCGCCCGGCTGGCGGCGCTGCCGGCCGAGTACGCCGGGCCACCTCCGACGCTGGCCGACCTCGACTTTCTGCCGGCACCGATCCCGAAGATCGAACCCGGCGAAGCTGGCGCGCAGCGCGGACTGACCGAATTTCTGGCCCGCATCGACGCCTACGCCGACCGCCGCGACTTTCCGGCGCTCAAGGGGCCCAGTTATTTGAGCGTGCATCTGCGCTTTGGCACGCTGCCGATCCGGCAGCTGGTCGCTGAGGCATGGCCGCGCATTCAGAGCGGATCAAAGGGCGCTGAGGTGTGGCTGTCGGAGCTGATCTGGCGCGAGTTCTACATGCAGCTGCTGCACCATCACCCAACACTGGTCGATCACTGCTTTCGCCCCGAGTTCGACAAGCTGCACTGGGAGCATGGCCGGCACGCCGATGCAAATTTCGCCGCCTGGTGCGAGGGCCGCACCGGGTACCCGATCATCGACGCCGGCATGCGCCAGCTCAATTTGACCGGTTACATGCACAACCGCCTGCGCATGCTCACCGCCAGCTTCCTGACCAAGGATCTGGGCATCGACTGGCGGCGTGGCGAGCGCTATTTTGCTGAGCACCTCAACGACTACGACCAGGCGGCCAACAACGGCGGCTGGCAGTGGGCGGCCTCGACCGGCTGCGATGCGCAACCGTGGTTTCGTATCTTCAACCCGATCACGCAGAGCCGGAAGTTCGATCCGGAGGGCCGATTCATCCTGCGCTACGTGCCGGAGCTGACACCCCTGGCCGGGTTACCGGCGCTGCACGAGCCCTGGAGTGCGGCCGGCGGGCCACCCCCTGGCTACCCTGCTCCGCTGGTCGATCATGCGATCGCCCGGGAGCGAACGCTGGCGCGCTTCGAGGCCGTGCGCGCCAGCCGCTGATCAACCCGCTGGCCGGGCGCCTGCGGTGTAGCCGCGCAGCAGACCGAGCAGCTCCTGATCGTCGTAGGGCTTGCCCAGGTAGTTGCTGGCCCCGAGCTGCATCGCGTGCTCGCGATGCTTGGCCGCGATCCGTGAGGTGATCATGATCACCGGCAGACGGGCAAACGTCGGCTCGTTGCGAATGTTGCGCAGCAGGTCGAAGCCATCCATGCGCGGCATCTCGATGTCGGACAGCACCACCTGCGGACGCTCGTTGGCCAGCATTTCCAGCGCCTCGATCCCATCTTTGGCCAGCTCGACGCGGAAGCCCTCGCGCTCCAGCAGCCGCTTGGTGACACGGCGCACGGTCAGCGAATCGTCGACCACCAGCACCATCGGCTTGGACAGTTCGGAGGGCTCGGCCGCCAGCGCAGCGTTGATCTGCTCGGGCTCAGCGAAGCGGCTATCGGCGTTGCCCAGATGGCGACGCATCGCCTGGTGCGCCAACAGGCCGTACACCGCCGCCAACGCCAGCGGGTTGTAGATCAGTGCAACTTCACCCGTGGCCAGCAGCGTCATGCCGGCCAGACCCGGCAGATGGCTGAGCTGCGGCCCGAGGTTCTTGACCACCACTTCGTGGTTGCCGAGCACCTCGTCGACGTGCAGCGCCAGACGCTGCTGCGCCGAGCGCACGATCACCACCGGAATGGCCCGACCCGCCGCATCGGCGGTGTATTCCGGATGGCTGCCTGTGCCCAGCAAGGCGCCAAGCCAGTAGAAGGGGATCTGCTGCAGCCCATTCTGGAACTGACCGCTCTCGCCCGCACCCACCACCACAGGCTGCAGCGGACGGTCGATTCGTTCGATCAGGTTGGACGGAATCGCAATATGGATCGCCCCGGCGCGCAGCATGACGATCTGGCTGA
>DALYHR010000220.1:0-4253 GCA_031970775.1 Burkholderiaceae bacterium
AATTCGCCGCCGAATTCGACTCCAAGCTGGTCTTCGAATGCGACGTTGGCAGCGATGAGCAGATCGAATCGACCTTCAAGGGCCTGGCCGAAGCTTGGCCGGAAGGCTTTGACGGCCTGGTTCATTCGATCGGCTTTGCGCCGCGCGAAGCCATCGCCGGCAACTTTCTCGACGGCCTGTCGCGCGAGAACTTCCGCATCGCCCACGACATCTCGGCCTACAGCTTCCCGGCGCTGGCCAAGGCCGCGCTGCCGCAGCTGCGCGCCAACAGTGCGCTGCTGACGCTGAGCTATCTGGGCGCGATTCGCTTCGTGCCGCACTACAACACCATGGGTCTGGCCAAGGCTTCGCTGGAAGCCAGCGTGCGCTATCTAGCGGCAGACCTCGGCCCCAAGGGCATCCGCGTCAACGGCATCTCGGCCGGTCCGATCAAGACGCTGGCAGCCAGCGGCATCAAGGATTTCGGCAAGCTGCTGTCGATCTTCAACGAGAACGCTCCGCTGCGCCGCACCGTGACGATCGAGGACGTCGGCAATGTCGCCGCCTTCCTGCTGTCGGATTTGGCCGCCGGCATGACTGCGGAAATCACCTATGTCGATGGTGGCTTCAGCCACGTGATGGTCGGCGACGCGCGTTAAGCCGCCCGTCGATCCTGCCGCTGCCTCCGGTCACGCCTCACACGGCGCCCGGAGTGGCGCGGAGCCGGAGCCTGAGCCCGGCGAATCGGGCCTGAGTCCTTGAGCGGCTCGGGGCTACGCGCCGGGGTCGGTGCGCGAGTCTCACAGACTTCGACATTGCGCGGCACCACCAACGGTGCCGTCGCCATCCACAGCTGCCGCTGGGCTTCGGCTTCCGGCACCGGGGGGGTGCACAGATCGGAAGAAGGCCCAAGGGCAACGCGCTGCGTGCGCAGCTTCTTCTGCCAGCGGCGGTATTCGTCCGATTCATCGCCAAGGGTAATGTCCTCGGACCAGCGCACCACATCCAGACAGCTCGACGGTTCGCAGTCGAGCAGCGCCTCGTCGTTGCGTTGTCCGTCGGCACGGTGCCAGCCCACCACATTGCCACTGACCTTGTGATTGCGGAACAGCCCGCGGTTGCGCAGACCGTAGTAATCGCGCACATAGATGCCGACGTTGGCCGACGGGGTCCGCACGCCCGGGGTCAGCCGGTTGGCGCCGAGCACCCGATTGCGGGTGACCAGCGTCTCATAGCCCGACGAGATGCCGATGCCGTAGTTGCTG
Organism: Burkholderiaceae bacterium; assembly: GCA_031970775.1. GTDB lineage: Bacteria > Pseudomonadota > Gammaproteobacteria > Burkholderiales > Burkholderiaceae_C > Sphaerotilus. The sequence goes on from DALYHR010000220.1 coordinate 1,245, forward strand.
GTGCTGATGATCTGGTTGTCGGTGATCTGCACGTAGGCCGACAGCTCGGATTCCTTCTGCCCGCTGCCATCGATCACGATGCCGCCGCCCGAGTAGCTCGACAGCCAGCTCGGGAAGGGAAAGCCACCGCGAATGAAGTTGTTATGGATGCGGATCGGCGTCGAGCTGCCGCCACCGCGGCTGTTGACGATGGCGACGTTGTCCTCGACTCGGCTGCGATCGGGGTCGTTGATCACCTCGTTCCAGGCGATCTCGACCGCGCTGGACAACACCCGATTGAGGCGGACGAACTGAACCTGCACCGTGCTATTGCGGTCGGAGTACTGACCGCTTTCGATGTAGCCCTTCATGCCATTGCTGAGCTTGCCAACGATATTGCGCACCCGGTTGAAGCGAATCGAGATGCGGCGCGAGGGCATGCCCGCACCGTCGATCTGAATACCGGCGCTGTCCTCGATCAGGTTGCGCTCGATCACGATCGAATCGGGCTTGCTGGCTGTCAGAAAGCGACCATGCGCGATACCGTGTGACTCAGGGTTCAGGGCGACGGCATGACAGTTGCGCACCGTCACCTTGGCCCCCGGCCGGGTCACCCGGATCAGTGCGGAGCGGCTGCGGATCTGGCAGTCCTCCAGCACCACCGGATCGCTGGTCTCGATGACCACCGCCGGCGTATCGGCCGATTCGGAGTACCAATGGCCGCTGTAGCTGCCGCCGCGGCGAATTACCACCGGCGGCTGCCAGAACATCTGGCCGCGAAGCTCCGGAGCGACCACGAGAAAATCGTTGGGCTCGATGAGACGTCCCCGGGGTTCTTCGCCGACGCCGTCAGCCCGAGCCAGGGAGAACATCCCCAGGCCCGCCAGAACCCACACCAGCGAAGACCCACGCAAGCTGTGCCGTTTCATGGTGCCTCTGTCCTCGGACGGTTGACCGTACATGGACCCATGATGGCGGGGCAGGCCTGCCCCCGACAATGGCCCGGATACAACGATCCGCAACGGATGTGCTCCGGCGCCACATATTGACGAGAACTTTTTTGCACTCCGGCCGATCAGGCGTTTTCGAAGTGCAAAAGTCCGTCAGGAGGGGATGCCAGCGATTGGCGCCGGGTCGCTGTGGAGCAAGGCCAGCAGACCGGCCTCGTCAAGCACCGGACGGCCCAGCTCATGTGCCCGGTCAAGCTTGCTGCCGGCCTCGCTGCCGGCCACCACATAGTCGGTCTTCTTCGACACCGACCCGGTGACCTTGCCACCGGCGGCCTCGATCAGCGCCTTGGCCGCATCGCGGCTGAGCGTGGGCAGCGTGCCAGTCAGCACCAGCACCTTGCCGGCCAGCGGCTGCGGCGCATCGCGCAGCGCCGAGCCGCTCTCGTCCCAGAACACTCCGGCTTGACGCAGGGCCAACACGGCCGCTCGGTTGCCCGGGGCCGCAAAGAAGGCCAGCACACTGCGCGCCACCACCGGCCCCACATCGGCCACCTGCAGCAAGGCAGCTTCGTCGGCGTCCATCAGGGCATCGAGCGTGCCGAAATGGCGCGCCAGATCGCGCGCGGTGCTCTCGCCGATCTGTCGAATGCCCAGCGCGTAGAGAAATCGGCCCAGCGTGGTGGACTTGCTCTTGTCCAGCGCAGCGATCAGGTTGGCCGCACTCTTGTCGCCCATCCGGTCCAGCCCCGCCCATTCGGCCTGAGTCAGTCCGTACAGATCGGCCAGCGAAGTCACCCGGCCGGATTCGACGATCTGATCGACCAGCTTCTCGCCCAGCCCCTCGATATCCATCGCCCGGCGCCCTGCAAAGTGCAGGATCGCCTGCTTGCGCTGTGCGGCGCAGATCAGCCCGCCGGTGCAGCGGTGCTCGATGCTGCCCTTCTCACGTTGCACCGCGCTGCCGCAGACCGGGCAGCTCGCCGGCATGCTGAAGTTGGGCACGTAGGCAAGGCGCTGACCCGGCATCCGGCCGACCACTTCCGGGATCACATCACCGGCGCGGCGCACGATCACGGTGTCACCGAGGCGCACGCCCTTGCGGCGCAGTTCAAAACGGTTGTGCAGCGTCGCGTTGCTGACCGTGGTGCCGCCGACAAAGACCGGCTCCAGCCGCGCCACCGGGGTGAGCTTGCCGGTGCGGCCGACCTGCACATCGATGCCGTTGAGCCGGGTGGCCTGCTCCTGCGCCGGATACTTGTGCGCCACCGCCCAGCGCGGCTCGCGGGTGACAAAGCCGAGCCGGCGCTGCAAATCGAGCCGATCGACCTTGTAGACCACCCCGTCGATATCAAACGGCAGGGCATCGCGCCGCTCGCCGATGCGCTGATGAAAGCGGCTCAGGCCCTCAGCCCCCTCGACCACGGCGCGCTCGGCATTGACCGGCAACCCCCAGGCGGCCAGCTGATCGAGCACGGCCGAATGGGTCGCGGGCAGTGCCCAGCCCGACACCTCGCCGAGCCCGTAGGCGAAGAACGACAGCGGCCGCTGCGCCGCAATGCCCGGATCGAGCTGCCGCACCGCACCGGCTGCGGCGTTGCGCGGGTTGACGAAGGTCTTGTCGCCGCGCTCGCGCTGGCGCTCATTGAGGGCCTCGAACGCGTCGCGCCGCATATAGACCTCGCCGCGCACCTCAAGCACCGCAGGCGGGGTCTCGGCGAGCAGCCGCAGCGGAATCTGCCCGACGGTGCGGATGTTCTGCGTCACGTCCTCACCGGTCTGGCCGTCGCCCCGGGTGGCGGCCTGGATCAGCACCCCGTGCTCATAGCGCAGATTGATCGCCAGCCCGTCGAATTTCAGCTCGGCCGAGTAGCTCACCGGCGCATCGCCTTGGCCAAGTTCGAGTTCACGCCGCACCCGCTCGTCAAAGGCTCGCGCGCCTTCGGGCGTGGTATCGGTCTCGGTGCGGATCGACAGCATCGGCACGGCATGCGTCACCGGCGCGAAGCCATCGAGCACCCGGCCGATCACACGCTGCGTGGGGGAATCGGGCGTGAGCAGCTGCGGAAATTCAGCTTCGAGC
>DALYHR010000221.1:0-4243 GCA_031970775.1 Burkholderiaceae bacterium
CTCGAAAGTCCTTTGGATCTTGGTGGGCGGTGCAGGGTTCGAACCTGCGACCCCTGCCGTGTGAAGGCAGTGCTCTACCGCTGAGCTAACCGCCCTGTCGTCGGTCTGTCGCCAATATGGTCACTGGCTGTCGACGTCAGGAGACCGCGATTGTAGCGGGAAAATTCTGGTTGGCAACGGCTGTCTCGAAAAATCTTTCGATCTCAGGGCGCAGGCGGGGTGTCTTCGTACTTGCGCCACACCGTCTTGCCGCCGCTGGCCTTGTCGATGTCCTTGAGCAAAGCCTGATGCGCCTCCAGCTCCGCCGGGGTGGGGCCCTGCACGCGCAGCTTGAGGTGGCGCAGATCGGCGTGGCGGCCGCTGCCACCGCTGCCTTCGTCGAGATCGCCGTGGTCCATGCCGAGATCGCGTTGCCCGCGCGTCATGCGCACGTACACCTCGGCCAGCAGTCCGGCATCGAGCAGCGCGCCGTGCAGCGTGCGGCTGGAGGTGTCGACCTCGAAGCGGCGGCACAGGGCATCGAGCGAATTGGCCTTGCCGGGGAACATCTCCCGCGCCATCGTCAGGCTGTCCACCACGCGGCCCGCCACCGTGCTGAAGGCGGGGCGTCCCAGCCGGCGCAGCTCTGCATCCAGAAAGCCGACGTCGAAGGCCGCGTTGTGGATGATCACCTCGGCGCCGGCGCAGTACTCGAGCAGCTCGTCGGCCACCGCCGCGAACAACGGCTTGTCGGCCAGGAATTCATCGGTTAGGCCGTGAACCTTGACGGCCTCCTCGTGATTCGGGCGCTCCGGGTTCAGGTAGTGGTGCAGCGTGTGGTCGGTCAGGCGCCGGTTGAGCAGCTCCACACAGCCGATTTCGACGATGCGGTCGCCGTTGTCGGGCGACAGGCCGGTGGTTTCGGTATCGAGAAAGATCTGTCGCATGACGCTGGTGACCGTCGGGTGCGGTTAGTTGCGCTCACGAGCGTGATTGATGGTGTAGCGAGGAATCTCGATCACCAGATCGGCGCGGGCCAGGATCGCCTGGCATGACAGCCGCGACTGCGGCTCCAGCCCCCAGGCGCGGTCGAGCAGGTCTTCCTCGGTCTCGTCGAGTTCGCCCAGCGAGGCATAGCCCTGACGCACGATGACGTGACAGGTTGTGCAAGCACAGCTCATGTCGCAGGCGTGCTCGATGGCGATGCCGTTCTCGATCAGCGCTTCGCAGATCGAGGTGCCGGGGGCGGCGCTGATCTCGGTGCCCTGCGGGCACAGCTCGTGATGGGGAAGGATCTTGATGGTGGGCATGACGTGGAATGATCAGATGTCTTCAAGCCGGCGGCCGGTCAGCGCCTGGCGGATGCCGCGGTTCATGCGGCGCGCGGCGAATTCTTCGGTGCCGTCGGCCAGGGCCTGGGTCGCCTGCTCGATCGGCTCGGGCGCTTCGCCGCGGGCAGTGTCGCCCAGATGACGCATCAGCCGGTCGATCACGGCACGTTCGTCCTCGTCGAGCAGATCGCCGTCGGCCAGCAGGGCAGCCTGTGTGGCCAGGCTCAGGCGCTCGGCCTCGACCCGGGCCTCGGCCAGCGCACGGCGGTGCATGTCGGCCTCGGCCTGACTGAAGCCTTCGCGCAGCATGGTGGCGACCTGATCGTCGCTGAGCCCGTAGCTGGGCTTGACGGTGATAGCGGCTTCCACGCCTGAGGTCAGCTCGCGGGCCGACACCGACAGCAGGCCGTCGGCATCAACCTGGAAGGTGACGCGAATGCGTGCTGCACCGGCCACCATCGGCGGAATGCCGCGCAGCTCAAAGCGCGCCAGCGAGCGGCAGTCGGCCACCAGCTCGCGTTCGCCCTGCACCACATGGATCGCCATCGCGGTCTGGCCGTCCTTGTAGGTGGTGAAGTCCTGCGCCTTCGCCACCGGCAGCGTGGCGTTGCGCTCGATCACGCGCTCCACCAGCCCGCCCATCGTCTCCAGCCCGAGCGACAGCGGAATCACATCAAGCAGCAGCATTTCGCCGTCGGGCGCATTGCCAGCCAGTGCATTGGCCTGAATCGCGGCGCCGAGTGCCACCACCTCGTCAGGGTTGAGGTTGATCAGCGGTTCGCGGCCGAAGGCTTCGGCCACGGCAGCGCGCACGCCGGGCATACGGGTCGAGCCGCCGACCATCACGACGCCCTGCACCTCGTCGGCGCTGACCTTGGCGTCGCGCAGCACGCGCTTGAGCAGGGTCAGTGTCCTTTTGGTCAGATCTGCCACCGCGGCTTCGAACTCGTCGCGGCTCACGGTCAGCTCGACGCTGCTGCCGGCCAGTTCCAGCACAACCGAGGTCTCGGTGGTGGCAGAGAGGGCTTCCTTGACCGCCCGGGCACTGCGCAGCAACCGGCGGCGGTCGTGGGGCGAGAGCGCTTCCAGATCGATCGCCTGACCTGAACGGGCCAGCAGCGCCTGCGCCAGCCGCAAGTCGTAGTCGTCGCCACCCAGGGCCGAGTCGCCCCCGACCGCGACCACCTCGAACACGCCCTGAGTCAGCCGCAGCAGCGAGATGTCGTAGGTGCCGCCGCCGAGGTCGTAGACCGCGTAGAGCCCTTCGAGCGCGTTATCCAGCCCGTAGGCGATCGCAGCGGCCGTGGGCTCGTTGAGCAGGCGCAGCACGTTCAGGCCGGCCAGCTGCGCGGCATCCTTGGTGGCCTGGCGCTGCGCATCGTCGAAGTAGGCCGGCACGGTGATCACGGCGCCGTAGAGATCGTCGTTGAAGGTGTCTTCGGCGCGGAACCGCAGGGTCGCCAGGATTTCGGCCGAGACCTCGACCGGACTTTTGATGCCCTCGCGGGTCTGAATCGCGACCATGCCAGGCTGATCGACGAAGCGGTAGGGCAGGTGGCTGCGGTCGCCCAGATCAGCCAGCGAGCGGCCCATGAAGCGCTTGACCGACACCAGCGTGTCGTGCGGATCGTCAGCCTGCGCAGCCAGCGCATCGTGGCCGATCTGACGCCGTCCTTCACCCAGATAACGCACCGCCGAGGGCAGGATCACCCGGCCTTGGGCATCGGGCAGGCACTCGGGCAGGCCGTGACGCACAGCGGCGACCAGCGAGTGCGTGGTGCCCAGATCGATGCCGACGGCGATGCGCCGGCTATGCGGGTCGGGCGACTGCCCGGGCTCGGAAATCTGCAGGAGGGCCATGAGGTCAGCCTGGGGACACCAGGAAACGGGGGAGGGGCGCTGCTGCGCAGCGCTCAGGAGTCAAGGGCGTCGATGCGGCGGTCGATGTCGGCTGCGAAGCGGGTAACGAACATCAGCGCGCGCACCTGCCGGGCTGCGGCGGGCCAGTCCTGCCGAGCGTCGATCAGGTCGATCAGCTGCTGATGCATGCGGCGCTGCTCGGCCTGAACCTCGGCGGCCAGGGTTTCGACCGCTTCGAGCGTGCGGGCTTCGTCGAGCGACTCGCGCCAGGCCATCTGTTGCATCAGAAAGGCCGCCGGCATCGCTGTGTTGCTGTCGGCCTCGATCGGCTGTCCGTGCTGATCGCACAGGGTGGCGGCACGGCGCAGCGGGTCCTTCAGGCGCTGATAGGCCTCATTGACCCGGATCGCCCATTGCATCGCCACACGCTGCGCGGCCGCCCCCTCGGAGGCAAAGCGGTCGGGATGAACCTCGGCCTGCAGGGCCTTCCAGCGGACATCCAGCGCGGTGCGGTCGAGCGCCTGACGCGGCGGCAGGTCGAACAGCTCGAAATCGTTGTCGCTGAGCTTCATGACGTCCGGGGCCGGATCAGACCCGGAACGATTCGCCGCAACCGCAGCGATCCTTCTCGCGCGGGTTGTGGAACTTGAAGCCCTCGTTCAGGCCTTCGCGCACGAAGTCCAGCTCGGTGCCATCGATGTACGGCAGGCTCTTGGGGTCGACCAACACCTTGACGCCGAGGGATTCGAAGACCAGATCCTCGGACGTGATCTCGTCGGCGTACTCCAGCTTGTAGGCCAGACCAGAGCAGCCTGTGGTCTTGACGCCGAGCCGCACCCCCACGCCCTTGCCGCGACGGGCAAGGTAGCGGGACACGTGGCGGGCAGCGGCTTCGGACAGGGTAACGGCCATCTTCGTACCCACTTTCAGGCCGCAGCAGTGTCGTCGGCCGACGCGGTGTGGCGCGACCGGTAGTCGTCCACGGCGGCCTTGATCGCGTCCTCGGCCAGGATCGAGCAGTGGATCTTGACCGGCGGCAGGGCCAGCTCTTCGGCGATCTGGGTGTTCTTGAT
>DALYHR010000222.1:0-4221 GCA_031970775.1 Burkholderiaceae bacterium
TCACGAAAGCCGCCCCATGGATCTGCTCTTCGTCGCCGACCCGCTCGAATCGTTCAAGACCTACAAGGACAGCACCTTCGCGATGATGCGCGAGGCGGCGCGGCGTGGGCACCGGCTGCATGCCTGCGAGCCGCAGGATCTGGTCTGGCAACGCGGCGGCCGGGTGGTGGCGAGGCAGGCGCGCACGGTTGTGCTGACTGGCGATGCCGAGCGCTGGTTTGAAGTCGTTGCGACCCGGGAGCTGGCGCTGGCCGAGGTCGATGCGGTGCTGATGCGCAAGGATCCGCCCTTCGACAGCGAATACTTCTACGCCACCCACCTGCTGCAGCAGGCCGAACGCGAAGGCGCGCGGGTTTTCAACCGGCCGGCTGCGCTGCGCGATCACCCTGAGAAGCTGGCGATTCTGGAGTTCCCGCAGTTCATCGCGCCGACGCTGGTGACGCGCTCGGCCGAGGTGATCCGCGCTTTCCACGCCGAGCACGGTGACATCATCCTGAAGCCGCTCGATGGCATGGGCGGGATGGGCATTTTCCGCGTCGGTGCCGACGGCCTGAACCTCGGCGCGATCATCGAGACGCTCAACCGCGACGGCGCGCAAAGCGTGATGGTGCAGAAGTACCTGCCCGCCATTGCGCAGGGCGACAAGCGCATCCTGGTGATCGGCGGCGAGCCGGTGCCTTTTTGTTTGGCACGCATTCCGCAGGGCGGTGAGGTGCGCGGCAATCTGGCCGCCGGCGGCAAGGGCGTGGCCCAGCCGATCTCGGCACGCGACGCCGAGATCGCCCGCGCCATTGGCCCGGTGCTGGCGGCGCGCGGCCTGCTGCTGATCGGGCTGGATGTGATCGGCGACTCGCTCACCGAGATCAACGTCACCAGTCCGACCTGCTTCCAGGAAATCACCGACCAGACCGGCTGCGATGTGGCGGCCCTTTACGTCGATGCGCTGGAGCGGGTGCTGGGCTGACGCGGTTTAGCGCTCCACATCGACATATCGGAAGAACTCGCGCACGAAGGGGTTGCGGCGGTAGCCGATCAGCTGCGGCTGAGTCAGGTCGGTGACGATGCGGTGGGCGCTGAACTTGTAGGGCATGTGCACCGTCATCAGCTGTGCGGCCTGCTGCATCAGCGCCTGTCGCTCGGGGCCGTCGGGCAGCACGCTCTGGCGTTCGTAGAGCGCGTCATAGGCCGGCAGGCGAAAGCGGGCGTGATTCGACTGGCCTGTGTTGGGGCCGTAGCCCAGCGCCAGAAAGGTGTCGCCGTCGGGCGTGCCTGCGCTCCAGCCCACGCCCCACAGCATCAGCCGGCCGGCGCGCAGCGCCTTGAGGTTCTCGGGCCACTGCGCCACCTTGAAGCGGATGCGCAGCCCCACCGCCTTCATGCTCTTGTCCCAGATCTCGGCCAGCTGCCGCGAGGCCTGATCAGCCTGCGTGGCGTATTCCAGCACCAGCGGCTGGCCGTCGGGCAGGTCGCGCCAGCCGTCGCCGTCGTGGTCGACGTAGCCGTAGAGATCGAGCAGCGCCCGGGCGCGCGCCGGGTCGTACAGGCTCATCTCGGTGCGCACGGCCGGGTCGTGGCCGAAGGTCAGCGGCGCGATCGCGGTTTCAGCCGGCAGCGCCTGCCCCTTGCGGGCCTGGGTGATTTCCATCGGCGCGTTATAGGCCAGCCCGATGGCGCGGCGCAGCGCCACTTTGTCAGGGGCATGGCCGCCGACCAGCGGGTGTTCCATGTTGAAGATCGCCGCCATCACCACATCGACCTGCGGCGCGCGGTGCATGGCGATGCCCTTGCGCGCCAGATGCGGCGCCAGCCGGTTGGCCGGGATCGCCAACGGCACGAAGGCGTTGGGCAGCCGCTCCAGCAGGTCGGCTTCGCCCTGCAGGAAGGCCAGCCAGCGCGGCTGTTCCTCCTCGACGATGCTGATCTCGACACGGTCGAGCAGCGGCAGGCGCTTGCCCCGCAGACGCTGTGCGATGGCTTGCCCTTCGGCATCGTTCGGTGCAGGGGTTTCGTCCCAGCGTTCGGCGCGGTAGTTCGGGTTGCGCTCCAGCACGATGCGCGAGGAGCGCCGCCACTCGCCCAGCCGGAACGGCCCGGTGCCGACCGGGTGCGACATGATCTGATCGCCGTAGCGCTCCACCACCTCGCGGGCCACCGCGCCGAAGGCGGCGTGATCGGTCAGCACGGTCTGGGCAAAACGCGGCGCCGGGCGGGCCAGCCGGATCTCCAGCGTGTAGCGGTCAAGGGCGCGCAGCCCGGCCACGTCGCGGTCGTAGTCGAAGGGCTGTTTGCGCTCGATCGCCTGCCGGCGCAACTCGGACAGCCCGAGCAGCCCGGCGTTTTCCAGCAGATAGAGGTTGGGGCTGTTCCAGCGCGGGTCGTAATGGCGTTTGATCGCGTAGACGTAGTCGGCGGCGACCAGCTCGCGGGGCCGACCGCCGAAGGCCGGGTCGTCGGCAAAGTAGATGCCGGCCCGAATGCGCAGGCGCAGCCGGGTGGCGTCGGCGCTGATCTCGGGCAGGGCCTCGGCGGTCAGCGGACGCATGCGCGCTGGTCGGGCCAGATAGTCGAAGCGGTAGGGCGCTTCGAGCAGGCCGGCGACGACGGTGCGCGAATAGACATCGGAGAGCTGTGCCGGATCAAAGCCGGTTTCGGCCACCGGAAAGGCGTAGCGCAGCACATGGGCCGGCGCGGCCGCCACCGTGGTGGCCATGCCCAGAATCGCAGCCCAGGCCAGCAGCCGGCCGGCCACGATTCGGGGTCGGATCACCGCCGGGCCGCGTTCAGGCTGTCGCGGGTGGCCAGCGCAGCGCGGCGCGCGGCGGCGGCAAAGTCGTCACCCGAGCTGGCGTAGAGCACCGCGCGCGAGCTGTTGACGATGATCGCACCGCTGAGGCTGCCGTCGGCGGCCGTGCGCAGTCCGGCCTTGACAGTCGCCTCGGCATCGCCGCCCTGGGCGCCGACGCCGGGAATCAGCAGCGGCAGGGTCGGGGCCAGCTCACGCACGCGGGCGATTTCTTCCGGATAGGTCGCGCCGACCACCAGCCCGAGCTGACCGTTGCGGTTCCACTCGGTCTGCGCCAGCTCGGCCAGCCGCTCGAACAGGCGGGGCTGACCGGGCACATCGGCCAGACGCTGCATCTGCCAGTCGTCACCGCCGGGGTTGGAAGTGCGGCACAGCAGGATCACGCCCTTGTCGGGGTAACGCAGGTAGGGCTCGATGGTGTCGAAGCCCATGAAGGGCGAGAGCGTGACCGCATCGGCCTGGTAGCGCTCGAACGCCTCGCGGGCGTACTGCTCGGCGGTCGAGCCGATGTCGCCGCGCTTGGCATCGAGGATGACCGGCACATCGGGCGCAGTGCGCTTGATGTAGGCCATCAGCTCTTCGAGCTGGTTTTCAGCGCGATGGGCGGCGAAGTAGGCGATCTGCGGCTTGAAGGCACAGACCAGATCCTTGGTGACGTCGACGATGCGGGCGCAGAACTCGAAGATCCGCGAGGCATCGCCCTTCCAGGCGCCGGGGAACTTGGCGGGCTCGGGGTCGAGCCCGACGCACAGCAGCGAGTCGTGCAGGCGGGCGGCGCGCTGCAGGGCTTCGGTGAAGGTGGCCATGGGATGCTCGGTGCCTTGGCGTCAGATCCGCTCAGCCAGCGCGGTGGCCAGACCGGTGTAGCTGCCCGGGGTCATGGCCAGCAGGCGGTCCTTGTCGGCCTGCGGCAGGTCGAGTCCGGCGATGAAACCCTGGATCAGCTCGCGGGTCATCGGACGGCCGCGGGTGAAGGCCTTGAGCTGCTCGTAGGGCTCGGGCAGGCCGTGGCGGCGCATGACGGTCTGGATCGGCTCGGCCAGCACTTCCCAGGCCGAGTCGAGGTCGTCGGCCAGCGCGGCCTCGTTGAGTTCGAGCTTGTCCAGGCCGCGCAGCAGGCTGTCGTAGCCCAGTTGGGCGTAACCGACCGCCACGCCCATATTGCGCAGCACGGTCGAGTCGGTCAGGTCGCGCTGCCAGCGGCTGATCGGCAGCTTTTGCGCCAGATGGGTCAGCAGGGCGCTGGACAGGCCGAAGTTGCCTTCGGCGTTTTCGAAGTCGATCGGGTTGACCTTGTGCGGCATGGTCGAGCTGCCGACTTCGCCTTCCTTGAGCTTTTGCTTGAAGTAGCCCAGGCTGACGTAGCCCCAGATGTCGCGCGACAGATCGATCAGGATGGTGTTGACGCGGGTGAAGGC
>DALYHR010000223.1:0-4202 GCA_031970775.1 Burkholderiaceae bacterium
GGCAGCGGCGAGTCGTTTGCGCTGCGCGTGATGGGCGACTCGATGCTGCCGGAGTTCTCGGACGGCGACATCGTCGTCATCGAGCCGGAAGGCCGGGTGCGCGCCGGGGCCTTCGTGCTGGCGCAGACCGAAGAGGGCTGGTCGCTCGGGCAGCTGGTCGGTGGTGAGGGCGCTGAATCGGCGGCTCAATCAACCCAAGCGGTCTGGCGGCTGGAAAGCCTCAACCCGGCCTACCCCGGTTTTGATCTGCCTTCGCTGGAAGCGGTGGCTGGCGTGGTGATCCAGAAGGTTCGCCCAGGCCGCCGCAAGCTCACCCGCTGGTATGTGGACTAGAGTCGCACCGTCGACGACCGGATGTCCGAGGAGGAATCGAGATGAGCAAACCGATCTTCAGTCTGCTGAGCACTGCACTGCTGACTTTGGCACTGACCCAACCCGCGCTGGCCGCCGAGCCGGCCCAGGGCACGTCCATCTTCAAGAGCGCCGATCTCAAGCACGGCGAGCATCTGCTGCAGGAGCTGCAGTGCGCCGAATGCCATATCCGCCGCGTCGGCGGCGACGGCAGTGCGATCTACAAGCCCAAAGGCCGTATCTCGACCCCGGTCAAGCTGCGCGAGATGGTTCAGTACTGCGCGACGCAGCTCAACCACAGCCTCTTCCCTGAAGATGTGCTCGATATCGCAGCCGTGTTGCAGCGCGATCACTATCGGTTCAAGGACTGAGGCCTGCGTTCTTGAGCTGGATCAGCCCCGACGCAGACGGGGCGTGAATCCGGTCCAAATGAGCGCAGGCTCAGGGGTTCGTCCCGACGTTCTCATCCGTAGCTGCGCATAGAATCGGTTCCACTATTGCTTCCTTTCGCGGGCCGCCCCGATGACCTCCAACCTGGATACCAAGACCGTCGAGGAGTCTGTGTTCGACTCGGCCGCAGAGCTGTTCTCGATCCTGTCGACGCCGATCCGGCTGAAGATCATCAGCGCGCTGTGCCAGGGCGAAAAGAACGTCTCTCAGCTGCTGACCGAGATCAGTACGACCCAGCCGAATATGTCGCAGCACCTGGCGACCCTGTACCGTGCCGGCGTGCTGACGCGCCGGCGTGACAGCACGCAGATCTATTACAAGCTGCAGAACGAGCGCGTGGCCGCGCTGTGTCGGGCGGTGTGTACCCAGGTCGCCATCGACCTGGAGCCCAGCTCTGAGGCGCTGCCGGCTGACCGGCTGGCGCCGATGGTTCAGCGCTGAGCCGGTCGTCGAGCGACGCTTACTTCAGTCGTTCGCCGGTCGAGTCGTAGACCTCGACCGCGACCGGAATGCCCTGGCGGATGCTTTCCGTCACGGTGCAAAACCCTTCAAACTGCGCCAGCACCCGGTCGAGATGCTCCAGGCTGGCCGCCGGCACGCCCAGATGCAGTCGGGCGGTGATCTGCAGCACGCGCAGTCGCTTGTCGGCGTTGCGGCCAACTTCGGCCGTCACTTCAGTGCGCATCGGATCGGGCGACTGCTTGTACTTGCGCAGCGCAAACAGCAGCGAGGCCGACAGGCAGTTGCCGACCGCGGTGGCCAGCGACTGCACCGGCGACGGGCCGGTGCCCTGGCCGAGTGGGGCCGGTTCGTCGACGCGCAGATCGGCAATGCCCGCGCCGTAGCGGGCGTCGAAGGCGTAGTCCTGGCGCTGGACCAGTTCGATGGTGACGATGGGATCGCTCATGATTTCTTCGCTTGAATCGTCGCTTTAACGCACCTTGCCCAGCAGGGTCTGCACGTCGTCGAGCATCGGGGCCAGGGCGTCGAGGTGTGTGTTCTCGGCGCCGAGGCGGCTTTGCAGCTCTTGTTGCATGAAGCACACGGTCATGCGCACGTAGGCGCTGTCGAGTGCCTTGCGCACCGCCGCCATCTGGCTGGCGACGTCGAGGCAGGGTTCGCCTTCCTCGATCATCCGCTGGATGCCGCGCAGCTGACCTTCGGCGCGCTTGAGCCGGTTGAGCAAGTCGTTGCGGGAGGCCGCGTCTTCGAGTTTCACCATGGGACAGTCCTGGAACAGGGTTCTCGGCCTGGAGGCCGCAGCAATATCAGGGCCCATTGTCCGCGCTTCCGTGCGGGTTGAGACAGCTTTCATGGTGATCCTTTCGACCAGGCCCCCGTTCAGATCGCCGGATCGTGACGATTGCGATAGATCGCGAAGTACAGCACCGGGATCACGACCAGCGTCAGCAGCGTCGAGACCAGGATGCCGAAGATCAGCGACACCGCCAGACCGTTGAAGATCGGGTCATCGAGGATGAAGAAGGCACCCGTCATGGCGGCCAGACCGGTCAGCGCGATCGGCTGAGCGCGCACCGCGGCCGATTGCAGCACCGCATCCTTGAAGGCGATGCCTTCGCGCACCTGCAGTTCGATGAAGTCGACCAGCAGGATCGAGTTGCGCACGATGATGCCGGCCAGCGCGATCATGCCGATCATCGAGGTGGCGGTGAACTGTGCACCCAGCAGGGCGTGGCCCGGCATCACGCCGACGATGGTCAGCGGAATCGGCGCCATGATGATCAGCGGCGTCAGGTAGCTCTTGAACTGCGCGACCACCAGCAGGTAGATCAGCACCAGACCGACCGCGTAGGCCGCGCCCATGTCGCGGAAGGTCTCGTAGGTGATCTGCCACTCGCCGTCCCACTTGATCGCGTACTGGGCGTAGGGGTTGGCGGGCTGGTGAATCCAGTACTCGCCGAGCTTGCCGTTGTCGGCGGGCTGGGCCTCCTGCAGATGCGGACGGATCGCGAACAGGCCGTACAGCGGCGAGTCGAGCTTGCCGGCCATGTCGCCAAAGACATAGCTGACCTGCTGCAGATCCTTGGTGTAGAGCGGCTTGTCGATCACGCCGCGCTCGATCCGCACCAGCTCCGACAGCGGCACGAGCTGGCCATTGGCGGCGCGCACCGGCAGTTGCAGCAGACTGTCGAGCCCGACCTGACGCTCGCGCGGCAGTTGCAGGCGCACCGGCACCGGCAGCTTCGAGTGCTCGTCGTGCAGATAGGCAGCATCCACACCCGACAGCGCGGCCTGCACGGTCTGGGCGACCACGGCGGACGGAATGCCGAGCGACTCGGCGCGCTGGCGCTGCAGGTGCAGGAAGACGCGCGGGGCATCCTCGCGGTTGGTGGTGTCGATGCCGACGATATCGGCGGTCTGACCGAAAGCCTGGGCGATGCGGCCGGCCAGTTGCTGGCGACCGGCTTCGTCGGGGCCATAGACCTCGGCGACCAGCGGGCTCATCACCGGCGGGCCGGGCGGCACTTCGACCACCTTGACCCGGGCGCCGTGCAGCGCGCCGATGCGCTCGATCTCAGGGCGCAGACGCTGCGCAATCGCGTGGCTCTTGTCCTTGCGGTGGTGCTTGTCGACCAGGTTGATCTGCAGATCGCCCTGCTCGGCGTCGGCGCGCAGGTAGTACTGACGCACCAGACCGTTGAAGGTGATCGGGCTGGCGGTGCCGGCGTAGGCCTGCAGGTCATGCACTTCGGGCTGGGTGGCCAGGAAGGCGCTCAGGTCCTGAAGCGTCGAGGCAGTGTCTTCCAGCGACGTGCCGGCCGGCATATCGACCACCACCTGGAACTCGCTCTTGTTGTCGAAGGGCAGCATCTTCAGCACCACGCCGATGAAGCTGCCCGGCACCAGCGTCAGCGCCACCGAGATCAGCATCGCACCGACGATGCCGCCGGCCAGCATGACGCGGCGACGGCCGCTCTCCAGGAACGGGGTCAGCAGACGGCTGAAGATACGCGACAGCCGGCCTTGCGGCGGGGTCGGTGCGGCCGATTCCTCGTGACCGAGGCCGAGGTGGTGATGCGGCGCGTGCGGCTTCATCAGCTTGGAGGCCAGCCACGGGGTGACCGAGAAGGCGATCACCAGCGAAATCGCCATGCCCAGGCTCGAATTGATCGGGATCGGGCTCATGTACGGGCCCATCAGGCCGGACACGAAGGCCATCGGCAGCAGCGCGGCGATCACGGTCAGCGTGGCCAGAATGGTCGGGCCGCCGACTTCATCGACCGCGCCGGGAATCAGCTCGCGCAGCGACTTGTGCGGGTAGAGCTGCTGGTGACGGTGGATGTTCTCCACCACCACGATGGCGTCGTCGACCAGGATGCCGATCGAGAAGATCAGCGCGAACAGCGAGACGCGGTTGAGCGTGAAGCCCCAGGCCCAGC
>DALYHR010000224.1:0-4178 GCA_031970775.1 Burkholderiaceae bacterium
GCCATCGGCACCAGCCACGGCGCCTACAAGTTCAGCCGCAAGCCCACCGGCGACATCCTGGCCATCAGCCGCGTCAAGGAAATCCATGCTCGCATCCCCAACACCCACTTGGTGATGCACGGCTCGTCCTCGGTGCCCCAAGATCTGCTGGCCCTGATCAACCAATACGGCGGTCAGATGAAGGAAACCTACGGCGTGCCGGTCGAGGAGCTGCAGGAAGCCATCAAGCACGGCGTGCGCAAGATCAACATCGACACCGACATCCGCCTGGCCATGACCGGCGCGGTGCGCAAGTTCCTGGCTGAGAACCCCGACAAGTTCGACGCCCGCGAGTGGCTTAAGCCCGCCCGCGAAGCCGCCAAGGCGGTGTGCAAGGCCCGCTACCTGGAGTTCGGCTGCGAAGGCCAGGGCGCGAAGATTCAGCCGATTGGCCTGTCGGTGATGGCTTCCCAGTACGCCGCTGGCGCTCTGGCCCAGAAGGTGCTTTGAGATGACGACTTCCGCCCTGCTCAGTTCTGATCTGCACAGCCTGCCGCTTTTGGCGCGTGGCAAGGTGCGCGACAACTACGCGGTTGGTTCCGACCGCATCCTGATGGTCGCCAGCGACCGCCTGTCGGCCTTCGACGTCATCATGGGAGAGCCGATTCCCGGCAAGGGCGCGCTGCTGACCCGGGTCGCGCTGTTCTGGTTCGACAAGCTCGGCGGCATCGTCCCGAATCACCTGACCGGCGAAGACCCGCTGAGCGTGGTGGCCGATGACGAGCGCGATCAGGTGCGCGACCGCTCGATGCTGGTCAAGCGTTTGAAGCCGCTGCCGGTCGAGGCAGTGGTGCGTGGCTATCTGGCGGGCTCGGGCTGGAAGGAATATCAGGCGGGTCAGGCGGTGTGCGGCGTGCCGCTGCCGGCCGGTCTGCGCAACGCCGAGCGCCTGCCGCAGCCGATCTTCACGCCGGCCACCAAGGCTGACGTTGGCGACCACGACGAGAACATCAGCTTCGACCGCATGGTCGCGATCATTGGCCGCGAGCTGGCCGAGCAGGTGCGCGACATCTCGATCCGTCTGTACCAGACGGCCGCCGATTACGCGCTGACCCGCGGCATCATCATCGCCGACACCAAGTTCGAGTTCGGCCTGGACGAGAACGGCACGTTGACGCTGATGGACGAGGTGCTCACACCCGACTCTTCGCGCTATTGGCCGGTCGAAAGCTATGAGGCCGCGCTGGCGGCCGGCGCCAACCCGCCGAGCTTCGACAAGCAGTTCCTGCGCGACTGGCTGGAGCAGGCGCAGGTCGATGGTTCCCCCTGGAACAAGCGCGCCCCGGCGCCGGCACTGCCGGCCGAAGTGATTGATCAGACCTCGGCCAAGTACCGCGAAGCTCTGACGCGCCTGATGGGCTGAGGTCGACATGCGGCGTCGCCTGGAGGCGCTCGACCGCGCGCTGCTGCTGCCGGCCTCGCCGCGTGAGCAGCAGCTTCTGCATGCACAGCGGGCGCTGCTGCTGGCTCGGCTGGGCGATTCGGTGGCATCCCGACGGGATATCGCCTCCCTCAAGGCGGATCCGCGCGTGGTGGTCGACCCTGAGCTGGCCGCCTGGGCCTGGCTGGCCGAGGGGGTCTGCGACTACTACGACAACCTCAGCCTGCGCGAGTCGCTCGATCGGGTGCAGCGCGCCTGCGCCATGGCCGCTGCGGCGGCTGCCCCTCTGGTGCAGGCCCTGGCTGCCGCCTGGCGAGCCCACCTCGAACTGCAACTCGAAACCCGCAGCGCGGTCGGTGCTGCGGCCGATCTGTCTCCATCAGGTGAATGGCGCCGATGGGCGGTGGAGGCGTTCAGCCTGGCCGATGAACGCAACCACGCTGCCCGCAGTCGTGCGGCGCTGGTGATGGCCTGGGCCACGCATCTGGCTGCGGGCGAGTCGCGTGCTCGTCCCTGGTATGCCGTGGCACGACGCCACGCTGCGCTGGAGGGCGACGGCGCCACGATGAGTGCGCTGATGCATAACCTGGCGGCCCTGCAGGTCCTGCGATTGCGGCTCGAGGCGATCCAGGGGTTGCCCGATCCGGGTGTGGCCCGTCGGGCCCTGCTGGCGACCGAATCCTCCGGGGCGTTGGATGAAAGCCTGCGTTCCCGGCTGATGCGAGCGCATCTGCATCTGCTGCGGGCCCAGGCCTTCGTGATGCTGGGGCGATACGAGGAAGCGCTGGCGCTGTACGACCGACACCTGGACGAGGGGCGTCGGGAAGGGCTGCGAGGGCTGGAGCCGCTATTCCAGGCTGACCGCGCGCGCTGTCTGCAGGCGCTGGGGCAAACCGAGGCGGCAGCGATGGCGTATCGGGCTGCCGAGCAACTTCTGAATGCGCTGCCCGCCGGTCTGCCGATCGAGGAGGAGTGCCTCGTGCGGTTCGAACTGGCCCGCGGCTGCCAGATTCAGAGCGATGTGGCTGGCCAGGAAGGGCACGAGCATGCCTTGCGCCGGGCCCTGGCGCGGCTGCGCCACAGCCACCAGCTTCGGCTGGAGCAGATCGAATCGACCGGGTTGGAATCCTGGGGGCTGCCCGATCGTTCTGGTACAACAAGTCAAACTGAACTTCACTGAACCCCAAGGGGATCGACATGAAATGCATCAAGGCAGCCGTCTGCAAAGCCCTGGCCGGGCTGTTGTGTCTGGCAGGCACCGTGACGGCCCTGCCGGCCTGGGCTGACAGTGGGTCAGCCGCCACGCTGCCCACCGCCCGGCCGGTCTTCGGCGTGGGCTTTACCGGTGGGGGCGACCCGGTGTTGAGTCCTCCGGTGCAGTACTCGGACGGCACGACCGATCAGCTCTACGCCGGCACGGGCACGCACATCTTCGGCGGTATCGAGTACCAGGCGGTGCAGGGCGTTTTCTGGCGTACCACGCTGGGTTATCACTTCACCTCGACCGCACCGGCGACGAATGGCGACATCAGCTTTTCGCGCTTTCCGCTCGAGCTGACCCTGCACACCTATATCGCACCTGATCTGACGATCGGTGGCGGGTTGCGCAAGTCGCTTGGCGTCTCGGTGACCGGCACCGGGGCCGTGAGCAATGTCAATTACGCGATGGACTCAAATACCGGCTGGCTGATCCAGGGGGAATACGAACTCAACTCCGACATCAGCCTGGCGCTGCGACTGGTGCGAGAAACCTACCGGGTTCGCTCAACGTTGCTCGATCTTGATGCGGGTTATGTCGGCGTCTATCTCAATTTTGTATTCTGAGATGCAGTAACAATTCAAGGGGCTGAAGGATGTCGACGACGCTGAGCAAAGTGGTTTTGGTGGCCGGTGGTTGGCTGGTTGGAATTGCCGCACTGGCGCAGCCCCAGCAAGGGGCGCCAGCGGGGGCGGTCGATAGCAGTTGGCATCCGGTATTTGCCGCAGGGCTGACGGTTGGCGGAGATACCGTCGCCAAGTTTCAGATGGTCGACGGCAGTACCAAGTCGCTCAGTGGGGGTGGTCTGGTGCACCTCTATGGGGGTATTCGGCGTCAGTTTGGGCTGTGGGCCCTTCAGGGCAGCGCGGGGTATCAGGTCGACGACGTGGTCGCCCCGAACGGTTCGGCCCGATTTGAGCGTTTTCCTCTGGAAGCGTTGGCCCAATATCGAGCCAACGAGTTGGTTTCGATTGGCGCAGGTCTGCGATATGTCACCGGGGCCCGGTATTCGGCCAGCGGTGCTGCTGCGTCTACATGGTTGCCGAACAACGTTTCCTTGACGGTGAGTCCAAGCCTGTTTTTTGAAGGCGATTACGCCCTGTCCGAGAAGGCCAATCTGGCCGTGAGGCTGGTCAGCGAAACCTACAAGGACGCCTGGGGCGGCAGCTTCAAGGGCGACCACATCGGCTTTTATATCAAGGGGATTTTTTGAGACGGGTCTTCATTGAGGTCTTGTCTCCTGGGCACCGAAGGGGGTGAGTGTGGGGACATCAGGTCAGTTGATGTGGGTTGTGGCCGGGCTGTGGGTGGGTGCTGCTGCGCTGGCACAAACCCCGGAGGATCCACTGGTGAAACAGGGCTGGCGACCGGTGCTGGCGGCCGGTCTGACGACTGGTGGGGATGTCCTCGCCCAGGCCCAATACAGCAACGGTCGTACCGGAACCCTCGTGGCGGGCGGACAGATTCATCTCTACGCCGGGCTGCGCCGTCAATTCGGCT
>DALYHR010000225.1:0-4159 GCA_031970775.1 Burkholderiaceae bacterium
ACACCCACCTGGTGATGCACGGCTCGTCGTCGGTGCCGCAGGAATGGCTGGCGATCATCCGTCAATACGGCGGTGATCTGAAGGAAACCTACGGCGTGCCGGTCGAGGAAATCGTGCGCGGCATCAAGAACGGCGTGCGCAAGGTCAATATCGACACCGACATCCGTCTGGCCATGACCGGCGCGATGCGTCAGGCCTTCGCTCAGCAGCCCTCCGAGTTCGATCCGCGCAAGGCCCTGCAAGCCGCCACCAAGGCCGCCAAGGGCATCGTGGAAGCTCGCTTCAAGGCCTTCGGCTGCGAAGGACAGGCCGCCAAGATCAAGCCGGTCGCGCTGGACGACATGGTCAAGAAGTACCGCTGATCGATCGCGATCAACGACTTTCCGAAGGAGATCGCCATGGGAACGCTGCGCGCACTGTTGTGGGATGTAGACGGCACGATCGCTGAAACCGAGCGTGACGGCCATCGCGTAGCGTTCAACGTGGCCTTCAAGGAATTCAGTCTGCCGTGGCGTTGGGACACCGACACCTACGGCCGGCTGCTGCGCATCACCGGCGGGCGCGAGCGCATGCTGCACGACTTCGAGTCGCGCAGCGAGGCGCCGCAGAGCCTGTCCGAGCGCGAGCGTCTGGCCTCGGCGCTGCATCGCCGCAAGAATGAGCTGTACGCACAGATCGTCTGTCGCGGCGAGATCGAGGCCCGCCCGGGCGTGCGCCGGCTGATCGAACAGGCCCATGCCCAGGGTCTGCCGCAGGCGATCGTCACCACCACCAGCCGCAGCAACGTCAAGGCATTGCTCGGCGGCATGCTGGGCGATCAGTGGGAGTCGCACTTCGCCGCGGTGATCTGCGGCGAGGATGTCGAGAACAAGAAGCCCGACCCTGAGGTCTATCTCAAGGCGCTGGCTGCACTGGGCGTGAGCCCAGGCGATGCGCTGGCGATGGAAGACTCCGCACCCGGTTTAGCGGCGGCGCGCGCTGCCGGAGTGCCGGCGGTGATTACCCGCAGCATCTATTTCGCCAACAGTGATTTCACCGGCGCCTTGGCTGTGATGGATGACCTCGATCACGGCGATGCTCAGACTCCCGGACCGGTCACGCTGGCTGCGTTGGCGGCCCGTCACGCTACCTGGAACGCACCGATTCCGGTCTGACCGAGGTTTTGAGCGGGATCTGAATCGGGTACAACGGGCCTGGTGCCCGGCGGCACGGTGCCGCCGGCTTCTCGCAGGAGCCCGTTCCCATGAAACTGCTCGCCCTTCTTCCCAGGTCCTGGCTGCTGTCAGCAGGCCTGATGGCGGCCGCCTCGTTGCTGAGCCCGTTCGGGGTTCGTGCCCAGGCCGCGCCGGTGCTGTCATTGCCCGCGCTGATCACGACCCAGGGTGGGGCCGAGATGCGGGTGCCCCCGGATCGGGCCGACCTGCGTTTCGACATCGAGGTGCGTCAGGCCGATCTGGCCGGCGCGCGGCGCGAGCAGGCGGCCCGCATGGATCGGTTATTGGCTGCACTGCGCAAGGCGGGCGTGGCCGAGGGGGATCTGTCGACCTCGCAGTTGCAGCTCAACGTGCTCTATGCGGCGCCGCGTCCCGGCGAAAGCGTCAGCCTGCGCATCGATGGGTATGCGGTGTCCCAGAGCGTCGACTGCACCCTCAATCAGGTCGACAAGGTGGCTGAGGTCACCTCGGCAGCGATTCGGGCCGGAGCGACCGGACTTGGCGAGGTGCAGTTGCGAACGTCGGAGCTGAAGAAGCATCGCGACGAGGTACGGCGTCAGGCGCTGCGGGCCGCTCGCGACAAGGCAGTGCTGATGGCTGCGGAGCTCGGCGCCAAAGTCGGCAAGCCTTACCAGATTCGTGAAGGCGCCGGCAGCGAGAGTTTTGCGCCGCTGCGCATGCTGGCCCAATCGCGCATGGCCACGCTGAGTGCGTCGATGGCGGATATGGCGCCCGCGGCCATCGGCACTTTTGTGTCCGGCCTGATTACGGTCAGTACCACCGTCGAAGTGGCATTCCTGCTCGAATGACGGGGCTGCCAGCCCGGCTGGTTTGACGCTGCAGCGCTGCCCGGTGGATCATCGCGGCCTTCCTAGTCCTTCGTGGAGCAAAGTCCGTGAGCCTGAAATCCATCCTGACTGCTGTGGCCGTCGCATCGGCTGTGACAACCGGTCTGTCCCTGACCTTCTCGGCACAAGCCGCCGGAGCTGCCGCTGCAGCACCGGCCGCCAGCGCTGCATCGTCAGTCACGACCTCGACCGGTCTGGTCTACGAATCGGTGCGTGAGGGCAGCGGCGCCAGCCCGAACGCTCGCGATACCGTGAAGGTTCACTATCGCGGCACCTTTCCCGACGGTCGCGAATTCGACAGCTCCTACAAGCGCGGTCAGCCGATCGAGTTTCCGCTCAGCGGCGTGATCGCCTGCTGGACTGAAGGGGTGCAGCGCATGAAGGTCGGCGGCAAGGCCAAGCTGACCTGCCCGCCGAACATTGCATATGGCTCGCGCGGTGCCGGCGGCGTGATCCCGCCGAACGCCACGCTGTATTTCGACGTTGAACTGCTGGCCGTCAGCGGTCGCTGATCAATTGTCCAGGGGGCGCTGATATTGCAGCAGCGCCGGGGTCGGCCAACCGGCCTCGGCGCAGACCCGCACGATCGCCAGGTTGGTGTCGCACCAGACCTGCCAGTAGGATGCGTTGGCGGTGTAGGGGCGAACGGCCAGCAACGGGCCTTCGGCCTTGAGGTCGATGAGCACGACATCGGCGGGGCGGGCCTGATTCGGGATCAGTGCCACCGCAGCCTGGATGCGCTCGATCGCGTCGATCGGGTCGACCCCATTGGCCAGTTGAGCGGCGCGGTCGACGCGGCGGTAGGGCAGGGTCGAGAAGTTCTGGATCGTGTCGCCGAAGATCTTGTTGTTGCCAACCAGGGTCAGCACGTTGTCTGGCGTGACGATGGTGGTGCCGAACAGGCCTAGTTCCTTGACCGTGCCGGTGATGCCGCCGATCGAGACGAAGTCACCGACCTTGAACGGGCGCAGCACCAGCATGAAGGCGCCGGCGGCGAAGTTGCCGAGCAAGCCGCTCCAGGCCGCTCCGATCGCCATGCCCGCGCCGGCGATCAGCGCGGCAAACGAGGTGGTCTCGATGCCGAAGTAGCCCAGGATGCCGAGCACCAGGGCGATGTTCAGCGCAACTGCGACGATCGAGCCGAGGTACTTGGTCAGGGTCGGATCGACGTTGTTGCGGCTCATGCCGGCTTGGACCAGGTCGATAACGCGACCGATCAGCCAGCGGCCGATCACCCAGAACAGCAATGCTGCGCCGATCTTGACGATCAGGTGGACCAGCGTGTCGCTGACGAAGTGGGACAGAGTGGACAAATCCATGACGTTGGGGCTCCTCGGGATCCGTGATGTGGCGTGTGGAAAGCGGACCACAGTATCGAGGCGCAACGAGGGACTCGACAAACGAAAAAAACAAGCTATAATTCAAAGCTCTTGGCGCTTTAGCTCAGTCGGTTAGAGCGATGGAATCATAATCCACAGGTCCGCGGTTCGAGTCCGTGAAGCGCCACCAAATCGAAGCGGCCCGAGTTCATCTCGGGCCGTTTGTCTTTGTGCCCAGCCACTGGATCTACACCATGCAACGCTGCGCCTCTTGTTCTGCTTCGCGGATGTTTCGTCCGCTGCTTTGGGCCCCTGCCGTGCTGGTGGCCCTGATCCTGGCTGCTGTGCTGATCGATGCCACCCAGGCACAAGCGCAGGTGCCCCGTCAGTTCGCAGCGGGTGCCGTACGCGGTCAGCTGCAGGTCGCCACGCCGCCGTTGGCGGTGCTGGATGGCAAACCGGTGCAGCTCGCCCCCGGCGCGCGTATCCACGGCCCCGACAACCTGCTGATGACCAGCGCCGCACTGGTCGGCCCGGTGTTGACCGTGCGCTATGTGCTCGACGACCTCGGACAGCTCCGCGAGCTTTGGGTGCTGCGCGCCGACGAACTGGCGCAGCCCTGATCCTCCTCTGATCGAGCGTCCGCCTTGGGCGTTCGTCGCTTCCTTTCTGTTCTCTCTTTCCCCGTTGCCATGAATGCTCCTGCCGATCTGAAGAAGGTCTACATCCGCACCTTCGGCTGCCAGATGAACGACTACGACTCGGACAAGATGTCCGA
>DALYHR010000226.1:0-3985 GCA_031970775.1 Burkholderiaceae bacterium
AAGAAGTCACCCGCCTGCAGCGTGCGCGTGTCGCTGTGCACCCGCAGCAGCGGCGTGGCCGGATCGCCGACCAGCGTTGAGCCGGGCAGCAGCGCCTGGGCCTCTCCCAGGGTGAAAAGACGATCTTCAGCGGGGTGCATCGCGTTCATCGAAAGGATTCCTCAACGGCCTGGGGCCGTCCTGGCGGGGGTCAGCCGCGGGTCCGATCGGCCAGGGTCCGCCCGGCTTCGAGGACATCGGAGAACGGCTGGCGCTGGCCGGCGATCTCCTGATAGTCCTCGTGCCCCTTGCCGGCGATCAGCACCACGTCTGCAGGGTCTGCGTCGAGCAGGGCCTGGCGGATCGCGAGGTGCCGGTCGCCCTGGCGGGTGACGTGGATCGCGTCGGCACAGCCCGCCGCGATCTGGTCAAGGATCGCCTCGGCCGATTCGAAGCGCGGATTGTCGCTGGTCAGCAGCACCCGATCGGCCAGCCGAGCGGCGATCCCCCCCATGACGGGGCGTTTGGTGGCGTCACGATTACCGCCACAGCCGAAAACGCACCACAGCTGGCCGCCGCGGGCCTGGGCCAAGGGGCGCAGTGCCTGAAGGGCCTTTTCCAGGGCGTCGGGGGTGTGGGCGTAGTCGACCACTGCCTGGGGACGATCGGCCGCACCGGGCACGCGCTGCATCCGGCCCGGCACCGGCGTGACCTGGCTGGCTTCGCGGGCCGCCTCGTCCAGCGGCACGCCCAGTGCGCGCAGCACGCCGATGACGCCGAGCAGGTTGGCGGCGTTGTAGTCGCCGATCAGCGCCGAGCGCACCGGCGCGCTCTGATGAGCTTCCTGCACGGTGAAGGCCAGTCCGCCGGCCTCGTAGCGCAGATCGAGGGCGCGCAGGCGGGCCGGATGCTGCAGCGAGTAGCTCCAGAGTGCCGGTGCGCTGTCGCCGCCGTCGCGCGCCAGCTCGTCGGCCAATGCAGCACCTTGAGCGTCGTCGAGATTGAGCACGGCCGCCTGCAGCCCCGGCCAGCCGAACAGCATGCGCTTGGCCGCCCAGTACTCGGCCATCGTGCCGTGGTAGTCGAGATGGTCGGGGGTGAAGTTGGTGAACAGTGCGATGCGGATGCGCGAGCCGTCGAGCCGGTTTTCCTTCAGCCCGATCGAGGAGGCCTCGATCGCGGCCGCAACGCAGCCCTGGTCGGCGAAGGACTGCAGCGCGGTCTGATAAACCACCGGATCGGGCGTGGTCAGGCCGGTCGGAATCACTGCGTCAGCGCGCGGCTCACCGATGCCCAGCGTGCCGATCACGCCGCAGCGACGGCCCAGGGCGGCCAGCGTCTGGGCGATCCACCAGGCGGTCGAAGTCTTGCCGTTGGTGCCGGTGGTGGCGATGACGTCGAGTCGGTCGGAGGGCCGGCCGCAAAAGGCGTCGGCGATCGGGCCGGTGGCGGCCTTGAGACCGGCCACCGCGACGATGCGATCGCGCAAGCTGGGGTCGCCGTAGTCGAAGGCTTCAGCGCCTTCGGCCTCGACCAGACAGGCCGAAGCCCCGGCGGCCAGCACGGCGGCGACGAAGCTGCGGCCGTCGCGCACATGGCCAGGCCAGGCGATGAAGGCGTCGCCCGGCTGCACCTGACGGCTGTCGGTGCGCAGGCGGCCACCTGCGGGCACCTGGGTTGCCAGCCAGTCAGCCGCCGCCGAGGCATCCAGACAGCGCAGCGCAGCAGGGGGGAAAGAGGCCGTCATGGTCGAAAAAACCGTGTGAGAGACAAAAGGACGTGGGGCCGACGACGATCAGAACGATTCTTCGACCGCCTCGGCAGGCTGGCGCGCGATGATCTGCGGCTTGACGTCGAGATCGGGCGGTACGCCCAGCATGCGCAGGCTTTGCTTGACCACATCGCTGAATACCGGCGCGGCGACATCGCCGCCGAAGTGCTTGCCGGCCGAGGGCTCGTCGACCATCACCGCCACGACGATGCGCGGGTTCGAGACCGGCGCCAGCCCGACGAACCAAGCGCGGTACTTGCCGCTGCTGTAGTGGCCGCCTTCCTGCTTATGGGCCGTGCCGGTCTTGCCGCCGACCGAATAGCCGGGCACCTGAGCCTTGGGCGCAGTGCCGCCGTCGCTGGTGGCCATCGACAGCATCTTGCGTACCGCCCGAGCGGTTTCGGGCGAGATCACCGGTGTGCCGGCGGCCGGCTTGTCGGCCCGCAGCATCGTGACCGGGGCAAGGTCGCCTTCGCGGGCGAAGATCGTGTAGGCGCGGGCCAGCTGGAACAGCGAGGTCGACAGACCATAGCCGTAGCTCATGGTGGCCTGTTCGATCGGCCGCCAGTTCTTGTAGGGTCGCAGTCGGCCCGAGACGGTGCCGGGGAACTGCAGCGGCGGGCGCTGGCCGAAGCCGACTGCCGAAAACATCTCCCACATCTCGCGCGGCTGCATCTGCATCGCCATCTTGACCGTGCCGACGTTGCTCGACTTCTGAATCACCTGCTCGACCGTCAGTGCTCCGTGCGGGTGGGCGTCGCTGATGGTGGATCCGGTCACCGTGATACGGCCTGGCGCGGTCTGAATCACCGTATCCGGTCGGACGCGACCAGTCTGCAGCGCCAGCGAGATCACGAAGGGCTTCATCGTCGAGCCGGGCTCGAAGGTGTCGGTCAGCGTGCGATTGCGCAGCTGCGCACCGGTCAGGCCGCGGCGCTGATCGGGGGTGTAGCTGGGGAAATTGGTCAGCGCCAGCACTTCGCCGGTCTGGGCATCGAGCACCACCACGCTGCCGGCCTTGGCACGGTTTTCGGCCACGGCGTCGCGGATGCGCTGGTAGGCGAAAAACTGGATCTTCGAATCGAGCGACAGCGTGACATCCTCGCCGGGATGGGCGTCGCGGGTTTCGCCGGTGTCCTCGACCATGCGGCGGAAGCGGTCGGTGACCATGCGGCGCGAGCCCTGCTTGCCCTGAAGCAGATCCTGGAACTTGAGCTCGACGCCTTCCTGGCCGATGTCCTCGATGTTGGTGAAACCGACCACATGGGCCGCCGCTTCGCCTTCCGGGTACTGGCGGCGGAAGCCGGTTTCCTGATTGATCCCCTTGATGCCGAGTGCCCGAACCTGCTGGGCGACATCCTTGCTGACCTGCCGGCGCAGCCAGACGAAGCTGGGGTTGTCGTCGAGGCGGTCGCGGATCTCGGCGGGAGTCATGTCGAGCAGTCGGCACAGCTCGGTCAGCTGCTCGGGGGTGGGCTGGAATTCGCGCGGATTGAGCCAGATCGCTGGCGACGGCACGCTGGCGGCCAGGATCTGACCGTTGCGGTCGAGGATGCGCCCCCGGCGTGCTGGCATCTGATAGGTGTGGACGTAGCGGCTCTCGCCCTGCTTGAGGAAGAAGTCGGTGCCGATGGCCTGGATATAGATCGCCCGGCCGATCATCACCGTGAAGCCCAGTCCGGTGGCCAGCACCAGCAGGCGGGAACGCCACAGCGGGGTCTTGGCCGCCAGCAGCGGACTGTTCGAATACTGCACCGCCTGCACGGCGGCGGTGATGCCCGGGTCGGGGCGCCGCAGTAACTGGGACAGGGCGGGCAGCTTCATCGCGAAGCTCCCGATGCAGCGCGCGCCGAAGCACCAGGCCCGGCCGGAGAGGCTGCGGCGTCGGGAATGGCCGGAATCTGCGGCCGCGACGGCAGGGGATCCTCGACGTACTGGGTCACGGCCGGTGTGGCGGTGTTCATGCCGAGGCGCTCGCGGGCCATGCGGTCGACGCGCAGATGGGTGGCCTGAGCGCGGCGCTCGACCTGAAGCCGCTCGGCCTCGCTGGCGAGTTGGCGAGCCTCGGTGCGCTCGTGCTCGACCGCGGCAAAGAGCCGGCGCGACTCGTAGGACGTCCGCACCAGGTAGGCGGCGCTGGCCAGCACGGCCAGCAGCAGGAGCAGGTTGAGGCGGGTCATGCGAAGCGGGTGCTGGTCGCCGCCGGCAGCGGTTGGGTCGTGCGCTCGGCCACCC
>DALYHR010000226.1:3995-4154 GCA_031970775.1 Burkholderiaceae bacterium
AGCGCGGATTGGCCTCGACCTCCGCCTCCGAGGGGCGGATGCGTCCCAGCGGTTCGAGCAGCGCCGGCCGCAGTTCAGCCATCGGCACGCGGCGGTCGAAGCGGCCTTCGCCGTGGTTGGCGATGAAGGTCTTGACGATGCGGTCTTCCAGCGAATGGA
>DALYHR010000227.1:0-4137 GCA_031970775.1 Burkholderiaceae bacterium
CAAGCATGGTCCAGTCCAGGCCGGTGATGTCGAGGTCGCGGCCGCGGGTGCTCTCGCGGTGTTCGTTCCAGATCGCTTCTGCACCGCGGTCGTCTTGCGCGTAGGGGAAAAGCGAGCTTTGTCCGGGGATGCGGCGTTCGTGCAGTGCAGGTAGGCGCGCTTCGAGCCGCTGGGCGAGATCGACGCCGATGACCCAGTCGTGCCGGGCCTGACCGGGCGCCGGAATCGCCGGACTCACGCGGCTGATGCGGCGTTCCGAATTGGTGACGGTGCCGATCTTTTCGCCCCAGCTCGTGGCCGGCAGCAGATAGTCGGCGTACTTCGCCGTGGCGGTGGTAGCAAAGGCTTCCTGCACCACCACCAGTTCCGCGCGCTCCAGCGCGCGACGCACCGTCGCCTGATCGGGCAACGATTGCGCCGGGTTGGTGCAGGCGATCCACAGCGCGCGAATCTCGCCATCCGCCGCAGCCTGGAACATCTCGATCGCGGTCTTGCCGGGGGTGGCAGGTACGTCGGACACGCCCCACAGCGCGGCGACTTCGGCGCGGTGCTGCGGATCGCTCAGATCACGGTGTCCGGAGAGCAGGTTGGACAGCCCGCCGACTTCGCGCCCACCCATCGCGTTGGGCTGTCCGGTCAGCGAGAACGGCCCGGCGCCGGGTTGGCCGATCTGCCCGGTGGCCAGATGCAGGTTGATCAGCGCGGCGTTCTTGTCGGTGCCGGCGCTGCTTTGGTTCAGCCCCTGGCAGTAGAGGGACAAGGTGGCTGCACCGCGGCGATCACTATGGGCAAACCAGCGCGCAGCCTGGATCAGATCGGCCTCAGCGATGCCGCAGACACGCGCGGCTTCAGCCGGGGTCCAGCGCCGCACGGCTTCGCGCAGCGCCTCAAAGCCGGTAGTGTGGGCGGCGATGAAGGCCGGGTCGGTCAGTCCTTCCCACAGCATCAGATGCAGCATGCCGTGAAACAGCGCCACATCGGTGCCGGGGCGGATCTGCAGGAACAGATCGGCGGTGTCAGCCGTTTCGGTGCGGCGCACATCGACGACGATCCAGCGCTGCGGACGCTCCGGGGGCCGGGCGCTGCGCGCATCCTCCAGCCGGCGAAACAGCACCGGGTGTGCCCAGGCCATATTGCTGCCTGCGATGAACACCGTATCGGCCAGCGCCAGATCCTCGTAGCTGCAGGGCGGTGCATCGGCGCCGAGCGTGCGCTTGTAGCCGGCCACCGCGCTGCTCATGCACAGCCGCGAGTTGGTGTCGACGTTGTTGGTGCCGAGCAGCCCCTTGGCCAGCTTGTTGAAGACGTAGTAGTCCTCGGTCAGCAGCTGGCCCGACAGATAAAAGCCGACCGCGTCCGGGCCGTGGCGCTCGATGACTCCCGCCAGCTGGTCGGTGATCTCGTCCATCGCGGTATCCCAGCTCAACGCGGTCGGGGCTGAACCGCGTTGGAAGCGGCGCATTGGCTGCAGCAGCCGGTCCTGACGGGTGATGGCTTCGGCCGCGGTCAAATGCAGGGTCGAGCCCTTGGTGCAGAGTCGGCCGAAGTTGGCCGGGTGATCGGGGTCGCCCCGCACCCCAGTGATCTGCGCGCCGTCGGACTCGATCAGAACCCCGCAGCCGACGCCGCAATAGGGGCAGGTGGAGCGGGTCGTTGCCATGACGGACCTCTTTCAGACAGGCAGGGCCACGTCGGGCTGACTCAGCTCGTGGGCATCGAGATGCACCACCCGCCCGGTCAGCTGCACGGCAAAGCGCGGAATGCAGCCCACATCGGGCGAGCGTGCACAGCCGTCGGCCAGGTCGATCTGCCAGTTGTGCAGCGGGCAGGCCACCGTCTCGCCATGCACCAGCCCTTGACTCAAGGGTCCGCCCTTGTGCGGGCAGCGGTCGAGCAGGGCAAAGACCTGATCGTCGGCGGTGCGGAACACCGCGACATCGGTGGCTCCGGGGCGGTGGATGCGACGAGCGCCCAGGCGCGGAATGTCCTCGACGGCGCAGATCGGAATCCAGCGGTGAACGGATTGGCTCATGGTGTCAGGCTCCTTACAGGGTGGGCAGCGGTTGGAACTGGCGCAGATCGACGCCGGCACGCTCTGATTCCAGCCAGGGGTCGGCTGCGCCATCCAGCGCGAACAGCAGCCGCTCATGCAGCTCGCGGCGGCGCTGCGGGTTGTCGACGATCTGGGCGCGGATGTGATCCAGCCCGACCCGGCTGACGTAATGCACGGTTCGTTCCAGGTACCAGCCCTCCTCGCGGTAGAGCTGCAGGAACGCCCCGGCGTGCTCCATCACCTCGTCGGCGCTCTTGAGCTTGACGAGGAACTGCGCCACTTCGGTCTTGATGCCGCCGTTGCCGGCGATGTAGATCTCCCAGCCCGAATCGACCCCGACGATGCCAACGTCCTTGGTGCCGGCTTCGGCGCAGTTGCGCGGGCAGCCCGAGACCGCCAGCTTGACCTTGTGCGGTGCGTACATCGCCCACAGCGCGTGCTCCAGCCGCTTGCCCAGCTCGGTGGAGTTCTGGGTGCCGAAGCGGCACCACTCGCTGCCGACGCAGGTCTTCACGGTGCGGGTCGATTTGCCATAGGCAAAGCCCGAGGGCATGCCCAGATCGGTCCAGACCTGTGGCAGGTCCTCCTTTTTGACGCCGAGCAGATCGATGCGCTGGCCGCCGGTGACCTTGACGGTCGGGATGGCGTACTTGTCGACCACGTCGGCGATGCGGCGCAGCTGGGACGAGCTGGTCTCGCCGCCCCACATGCGCGGCACCACGCTGTAGCTGCCGTCCTTCTGGATGTTGGCGTGGCTGCGCTCGTTGATCAGCCGGCTTTGCGGATCATCGGCCGCCTCCTTGGGCCAGGTCGAGATTAGGTAGTAATTGACGGCCGGGCGGCAGGTGGTGCAGCCGTTGGGGGTCTTCCAGCCCAGGCGCTGGTAGACGCCCTGCAGGCTCAGCAGGTGTTCGCTGCGAATGGCGTTGCGCACATCCTGATGGCTGAGATCGGTGCAACCGCACAGCGCCTTTTTCTTCGGCGTGGCGGAGTAGTCGCCGCCGGCGGTGATCATCAGCAGCTGCTCGACCAGCCCGGTGCAGCTGCCGCAGCTGGCGCTGGCCTTGGTGTGCTTGCGCACCTCGTCGAGCGTGAACAGGCCCTTGTCCTTGATGGCCTTGCAGATCGCGCCCTTGCTGACGCCGTTGCAGCCGCAGACCTCGTCCGAGTCGGCCATCGCGGCGGCCTTGTTCTGGCCCTGGTGGCCGGTGTCGCCGATGTTGCTTTCGCCGAACATCAGCTTGTCGCGGATGTCGTGGATCGGGCGGCCCTCGCGCAGCAGCTTGAAGTACCAGCTGCCGTCGACCGTATCGCCGTAGAGGCAGGCGCCGACCAGCTTGTCGCCCTGAATCACCAGTCGCTTGTAGACGCCGCCGATCGGGTCGGACAGCACGATGTCCTCACAGCCCGTGCCGCCCATGAAGTTGCCGGCCGAGAACAGGTCGATGCCGGTGACCTTCAGCTTGGTGCTGGTCTGGCTGCCCTGGTAGCGGCCGATGCCGAACTCGGCCAGATGCGTGGCGCAGACCTTGGCCTGTTCGAACAGCGGTGCGACCAGCCCGTAGGCGATGCCGCGGTGGCTGGCGCATTCGCCTACCGACCAGATGCGCGGGTCGGTGACGGTCTGCAGGGTGTCGCTGACCTTGATGCCGCCGCGGCCGTCGTGGTCGCACAGCAGGCCCATCGATCGGGCCAACTCGGTGCTGGGGCGGATGCCGGCAGCCATCACCACCAGATCGGCCGGAATCTCGCGGCCGTCCTTGAACTGCACCGCCATGACGCGGCCCGACTTGCCGCCGTCGGCATCACCGATCAGCGCGGCGGTCTGTGCGCCGATCTCGAACTTCAGGCCGCGTTCCTCCAGCGACTTCTGCAGCAGCTTGCCTGCGACGTCGTCGAGCTGGCGCTCCATCAGCCACGGCGAGATGTGCACCACCGTGACCTGCATGCCGCGCAGCATCAGGCCGTTGGCGGCCTCCAGGCCGAGCAGGCCGCCGCCGATCACGACCGCGTGGCGATGCGTCTGCGCCGTCTCGATCATCGTGTTGGTATCGGCGATGTCGCGGTAGGCGATCACGCCGGCC
>DALYHR010000228.1:0-4114 GCA_031970775.1 Burkholderiaceae bacterium
GATACACGATTCGTGACCAATGTCACGATGCCTTGGGTCACTTTTACCCTGATAGACGTCACTATTTCATAGCTTGTTGAAGCGACCCTTCCCTACAATGGCTTCAACGTCGAAAAGGCGGAGCAGGCCAGGAATGGACTAACAAAGTCGGCGCAGTTCCCTGAGTTTCACCGGACAATTTCTGAGAAAGAGTTAGTTCATGCTATTCGGACGCAACACGAAAAAAGGGGCCGAACCCCTGCAGCAACGGGTAGATTGCCTGATTGGTGCGGAGACGACGGTGACTGGTGATGTTGTTTTCAGTGGCGGATTACGCATCGACGGGAAAATTACAGGGGATGTAACGGTATCGGACGTCAAGGCAGGTACGCTGACGCTCGGTGAGCATGGTTGCATTGATGGAGACGTCAGAGTGTCAAACCTGGTGGTGTTCGGAAAGATTGATGGGTCGGTCTACGTGACCGGGCTGGTCGAGCTGCGTTCGAGTGCGCGGGTCACGGGTGACGTGTACTACGGCTCGCTGGAAATGGAGGCTGGCTCGGTCATCGATGGCCGGCTGGTCAAGCACAAGGCCGCCGGCGAAGTCTGACCGACACGTCGCGACAACAACACGGATCTCAACTCGCCATGCAAGACTTTCGCCCCGTCCAGTTCTCGGCTGATCCGGCCTTCGCGATCGCGGCCGGTGGCCCGCTGGTGCCGAATGCCGCCTGCCCTCCCCAGGACTCCTGGCGTCACCTGACCTCGTCGATCTCCCGCAATCCCAAGGATCTCGAATCGCATGTGCGGCGCGTGATGCTGGCCGTCCAGGCTCCGTTGCCCGACCAGCTCTTTGGCGCCATGCTGGATCTCTATCTGGTGCTGGGACCCAACGGACGGCATCTGCGCGAAGCGCTGCTGGATCAGGCCACCCCGCAGCTTGAGCCGGAAGATCAGCACTTTCTGCGGCATTACCTGGCTGAGGGGCTGTCGCGCGATGTGCAGTTGCCGGCGGCCAAGGGTTCGGTGCTGGATCCCGCTGCGATCGGTTCGGTGCGACTGGTCGAGAAGCAGAAGGCCGTCGTGGCCGAGACCAGTGCTCTGGAGCAGGCAGTTCAGCTGCTCGACGACGGAGATCTCGATGGTGCACGTCAATTGCTCGAGTCGGCTCTCCTGGCCGACCCGTCCGACGAAGCGGTCGCCAAGGAGTTGCTGCTGATTTACCGGCACAGCCGGGATGAGGCAGCGCAGGCCGCGATGCTGGCGCGGTTACAGGAGCAGGGTGCACCGGCCCCTGAAGGTTGGGTCTAGACGAGCAACGAATTCATTGCCGTTAGTGGCCGAAAGACCGAAATCATTCAACTTCCAAAAGTGCGTTTGACGTGGACTCAACAAAGTCGCAAAACCGATTGAAGGTGGCACTGCTTAGCCTGCCACCCCGCACGCAGGCGGTGCTCGAGTTCTTCTTCACGAGCACGGGCCGGACCAGCTTTGCTCCGAGTTCGGAGAACTCTGCCGACGTGGCTGTATTCGATGTGGATACGGTCGAGTCGATGCAGCGCTGGAACGAGTTCCATTCCCGGACTTCGAAGCCCGGTATCGCCTTGTCTGTCACCCCGCATCAGATCGATGGCGCAGTCTGGGTGCAAAAGCCGGTGACCCCGGCCGCCTTGCTCGCAGCCGCAGCTAGTCTGAATGCCGGCAAATGGTATCGGGCCGATGGCAGTGGAACACCCGCTGCCAAGCCCGGCGCCGCCCCTGAACCGGTCTCGGTCAAGCCGAACTTCGACCGGTTCGTGGCCTCGGCGCCGGTCCAGGCCCCGCCTCCGCCGGCACCGCCTGCCGTGGAGCCGCCGCGAGCACCGGCTCGCCCGGACTTCGGCGGCCTGATGCGCCAAGTGCTGAGCACCCCGGCCGATCCGACCGCCGCTCCGGCTGCGACGCCCGTGCCGGAACCCGTGGTGACCCCGCCCCAGGCTCCTGTGGCCCCTGAGGTGGTGCAGTCGCCGGTCGATCCGACGCCTGCCGCTGCAACAGCTGAACCGGCACACGGCGCCGCGGGACACGAAGCCCACGCTGCCCACGGCGGCGAGCACGGTCATCATGCGGCCCATGCCGAAGCGCCACATCTCGATGTTGCAGAGCTGGAAAAGCAGGATGAGGCGCTGCTGTGCGGCACCCGCGAGGATGTCTCGGCTGTACAGCTCGCCTCGGACACCAATCTGCGCTATGACCCGAACCAGTATCTGATCGCCGCCCTTAAGGAGGCGTATCTGGTCAGCGCGAAGTGGCGCGTCCCGACCCAGTTCGAAGTTTCGGCTGGGGTGATCGTGGTCGACACGCTGCAGAACCTGGTCTACCTGGACTTCGACGAAGCCCAGCTGACGGCGATGTACCGGCAGCGCATGGCCAAGCGTCCGAAGACCCGGGTGGTCAGCGCCGGCGACTTCGCCAAGATGCGCCCCCGCTTCGAGACTCAGGGCTCGGTAGTCCGTGCGGACTCCCTGCTGTGGCGCGCTGCCATGCTGACCGCTGAAGGTCGGCTGCCTTCGGGCGTGAGCCCGGACCGCCCGATCTACCTGAAGCAGTGGCCCAACATGACCCGCTTGCAGCGCACGCCGCACTCGTTGCGCATTGCTGCGGCCTGGGCCATCAAGGGTGCCTCGATCGAAGCAACGGCCCGTCTGCTGAATATTCCACAGCGACACGTCTTCGCGTTCTACAACGCTGCGCTCGAACTGGATCTGGTGACAGAAGATGGTTCCCACATCCACCGTGCACGCAGCAACAAGGGCCCCCGCAATCGCGGCCTGCTGACCCGCCTGTTCAACTGGCTGGGCAAGTGAGGCCCACCGGCGAATTCACGATCCAGGAACATTCCCATGTCTCATAAAGACCACAAGATCATCTTCACCGGCCCGGTTGGAGCAGGGAAGACTACATGCATCAAGTCGATCAGCGACATCGAGCCGATCACGACCGAGGAAGAAGCTTCGGACATGACCACCCGGCGCAAACCGAATACCACGGTGGCGCTGGACTACGGGATGATCCGGCTCGGCCCCAATGAGAAGGTCCACCTGTACGGTACCCCCGGCCAGGAACGCTTCAACTTCATGTGGGACATCCTGACCAAGGGCGGGATCGGGCTGATCCTGCTGCTGGACAACACCCGTCCTGATCCGTTTCAGGACATGCGCTTCTACGTGAATGCCTTCCGCGGCTTTATCGACAACACGCGGATGGTGGTTGGCATCACGCAGATGGACAACCAGCGCACGCCGACGATTGAGGAGTACGTCGCCCAATTGAAGGAACTGAACCTGTCGGCCCCGGTCTACGAGATCGACGGCCGCAAGCGGGAAGATGTCTCGACCCTGGTTCAGTCCCTGCTGTTGTCGCTTGACCCCGGTATCTGAAGCCCACCATGGACCACTACACCCTCACCGGCGAGTACTACTTGCACCCGACGCCCGCTGGGGCGTACTACGCGGCAAGCCGTTCCACACGCGATCCGGCGCGTACTTTTCTGCAGCGCCTGCTGCGTGAACCGGAGACGCCGCGGCTGTCAGTACCGCTCGTGCAGGATTGGATGTCTCTGAGCGAGGCTGATGCGCTGGAGTTCATCTATCGCCTGCAGTCTTCCGGATTCATTCAAGGCCTGCCGATGCCGGTGGGGGTTCCGCCCGACAGTATCGAGTCGCTGCTGCAGCCCCTGCTGGTTCAGCTGTCCGACGAAGGCAATGCGATTCTGGCCGAAAAGAACGGCCTGTATCTTGGCAACGCCGGCTTCGCCCACGAAACCTCGGAAGAGCTGGCCGCACTGGCCGCTGACTTGGCGGGTGTTCACGAGCGGCATGCACGCCTGCTGCACAACAACATGCGCCTGCGCACAGACGGCTGGGGCATGGTCAATGCCAGCGGCTTTGCAGAAATCGGTTTCTGGCCGCTCTATCTCGGTAACGAGTACTTCGTGCTGATCGTCGGGGGCCTGCCGCGCTTCAACCAGGCTGCGTTCACGACCCTGGTGTGGTCGCTGGGCGTGCGCTACGGCGGCAATGCAGAGTGATGTTGGTGTCGATCTGATCGACGTGAGGGCGGTTGAAACCGTGTGTTCTTACCTTTGAAGAGAGAT
>DALYHR010000229.1:0-4108 GCA_031970775.1 Burkholderiaceae bacterium
CCGCGGCGGTCGAGCTGCTCGGGCTGATTCTGGGCGACACGCCGGGCGGTCGGCTTCACAAGCAGCTGGTCGAGGGGCGGCAAGCCTCCTCGGTCTTTGCCTGGAACGCGGCGCTGGCCGACCCGGGTTTCATCATCTTCGGCGTACAGCCGGCGCCGACGGCAGCTGTCGAGTCGGTGCGCGACGGGTTGCTCAAGGCGCTGGAGACTCTCGCTGATCAGCCGATCACGTCCGAGGAGCTGGAGCGCGCCCGCCAGCGCTGGCTCAAGGACTGGGATCAGGTGTTCAGCGACCCAGAACGAGTCGGCGTGGCCTTGTCGGAAGCGGTGGCGCAGGGCGACTGGCGCGTGTTCTTCCTGACCCGCGACCGGGTGCGCAGCGTCACTCTGGCCGATGTGCAGCGGGTCGCGACCGAGCGGCTGCTGGCCTCCAACCGCACGCTGGCCCAGTACCTGCCCACCGATAAACCGCAGCGCGCCCCGGCGCCGCAGCGGGTCGATGTGGCGGCGGAGCTGAAGGACTTTCGCCCCGGGGCTGAGGTGGCGCGCGGCGAAGTCTTTGTGCCCGACCCGAAGCTGATCGAGCAGCGTCTGCAGCGCGACCGCCTGCCGATCGGCCTGAAGCTGGCGCTGTTGCCCAAATCGACCCGCGGCCAGTCGGTGATGGCCGAGCTGCATCTGCATCTGGGCGATGCCGAATCGCTCAAGGGCCAGCGCACCACGGCGCAGGTGCTGGCGGCGCTGCTCGAGCGAGGCACGTCGAGCCTGAGCCGCCAGCAGGTCAGCGATCGGCTCGATGCGCTGCAAACCGAGCTGTCGATCAGCAACGCGGCTGGCGACGATCTGGTGGTGCGTTTGCACAGCCGCCGCGACCATCTGCCGGCAGCGCTGGCGCTGGTCGGCGAGCTGCTGCGCGACCCGGCCTTGAAGCCCGAAGCGCTGGAGGAGCTGCGCAACGCGCAGCTCTCCGAGCTGCAAAGCCAGCGCCAGGAGCCCGAGGCGCTGACCGAGAACACCCTGCTGCGCCACGGCAACCCCTATCCACGTGGCGACCTGCGCCATGCGCGCAGCTTTGATGAGATCGAAGCCGATCTGCGCGCTGTCGATGTCGCCGGGCTGCGCAGCTTCCATCAGCGCTTTGTCTCGGCTGCGGCGGGTGAGCTGGCGGTGGTGGGGGACTTTGATGTCGCCGCCGTCAAGGCCGCAGCAGCGCAGGCCTTCGGCGCTCTGAAGGCCCAACAGCCCTTCCATCGCATCGAACAGCCGCGCTTGGCGGTGCCTGCGATGCGCCAGGTGCTTCAGACCCCGGACAAGCAAAGCGCGACGATCGGGGTGCGACTGGCGCTGCCGTTGAGCGACCGCGATGTCGATTACCCGGCGCTGCTGATGGCCAACTGGCTGCTCGGAGGTCCGGCCGGAGGCTCGCGGCTGTGGAATCGCATCCGCGAAAGCGAAGGCCTGTCCTACGACGTGCGCGCGATGATTCGCTGGAATCCGCTCGATGCCAACTCGATTTGGACCGCTACGGCGATCTTCGCGCCGCAAAACGCCGCCAAGGTCGAGCAGGCGCTGCGCGAGGAAATCGACCGGGCGCTCAAAGAAGGTTTCACAGCGGCCGAACTCGACGGTGCCCGCAAGGGGCTGCTGAACTTCCGTCAGCTGCGCCGGGCGCAGGACGCCTCGCTGGCTTCGCTGCTGGCAGCCGGGCAGTATCTCGATCGCCCGATCGCCTTTGAGGCCCAAATCGACGCCGCGCTCTCGGCGCTGACCGTGGCCGATGTCAACGCTGCGCTGCGCAAGTACCTGAAGCCGGCCGAGTTCGTCACCGTGCTGGCGGGGGACTTCGCCGCCTCAGGCGCCGCTGTCGCCCCGCGCTGAGCCCGTGCCGCTCGTCGTGCCCGTCGTACCTGTCAGCACGACTGCGGCGGCACAGCCCAGCGCCACGGCGGTGCCCAGCAGCCCGAGCAGGATCGGGGCGGGTGCGAACAGCTCAGCCAGCGCGGTGCCATGCAGGGCTGCGCAGCCGACCAGCGCCTCGGTCAGCGGCTGCTGACCGTGCCAGACCTGTGAAGGCTGCAGGGCGCACCAGCGCCGGGCGAAGTCGAACCCCGCGCCCCCCAGCGCCGAGGCCGCCAGTCCGCCGCCGATCAGTGCCAGTGACAGCAATTTGAGCAGCTTGCCCAGCCCAAAGCCGTCGTCGTCGAAGCCGCTGCGCCACCACAGGCCCAGCGCCAGCCCGATCGCGGCGGCAGCGGGTAGCAGGGCGATTCCGGCAGCGAAGAGCGTGGTTGTCTCGGCAGGCATACCGCCAGCTTAGCGCCGCTATGAGCTGCAGTGAGCCGCTATGAGCCGCGACAATGGCGGCCCTCATGGACCTGACCGATGAATCAAGCCTCTGATCCGACCCTGGCCGCCGCGATCACGTCAGCCCTGACGCTGCTGTTGGGCTATCCACCCGAAGTGATTGAGGCGGTACGTCGGCTGATCGATCAGGGTCGACTGGCCGACGTGCTGCATCAGCGCCACCCTGAGCCCCATGCCGTCCGCTCCGACCCGGCCCTGTACGACTACGTCAACGAACTGCGTCAGCGCCATCTGCGCCATGCGCCGCCGCTGAGCCGGGTCAACTACGACCCGTCGCTGCGCCGGGTGCATCAGGCGCTGGGGACGCACACGGCGGTGTCGCGGGTGCAGGGCGGCCGGCTCAAGGCCAAGCGGGAGATCCGCATCGCCAGCCTGTTTCGCGACGCGCCGGCCGATCTGCTGCGCATGATCGTGGTCCACGAACTCGCGCATCTGAAGGAGCCGGACCATGGCCGCGCCTTTTATGCGCTGTGCCATCACATCGAGCCCGACTATGCCCGGCTCGAATTCGACGCCCGACTCTTTCTGATCACGCTGCAACTGCAGGGAAAACCGACATGACGACTGACAAAACAGCGGGTCCGGGCCTGACCACGACGCTGATCCACCACCCCTATCAGCCGCCGGCTGAGTTCGACTCGGCAGTGCCGGGGGTGTTCAAGGCCTCGTCGGTGTTTTTCCCCTCCGTGGCGGCGTTGCGTCAGCGGCGTTGGGACGACAAGAGCGGCTACACCTACGGCCTGCACGGCACGCCGACCACCTTCACGCTGGAGCAGCGGCTGGCCACGCTCGAAGGCGCCCGCCACGTGTTGCTGCTGCCTTCCGGGCTGGCGGCGATTGCGCTGGTCGATCAGGCCCTGCTCTCGGCCGGCGATACCGTGCTGTTGCCCGATAACGTCTACGGCCCGAGCCGCAGCTTGGCGGCGCACGAGTTGCGTCAGTGGGGCATTGGCTGCGCGGTCTACGACCCGATGGACCCGGAGTCGCTGTCGCAGGCGCTGATCCCCTCGACCCGGCTGGTCTGGCTGGAGGCGGCCGGCTCGGTGACGCTGGAGTTCCCCGATCTGATCGAGCTGGTGCGGCGGGTGCGCGAGCAGGCCCCGCAGGCGGTGATCGCGCTGGACAACACCTGGGGGGCCGGGTTGGCGTTTGACGCTTTTGACCTGGGGCTGGGCCTGGGCGTCGATCTGACTATTCATGCGCTGACCAAGTACCCCTCGGGCGGGGCCGATGTGCTGATGGGTTCTGTGGCCTGCCGCGATGAGGCGCTCTATCAGCGGCTGACCTGGTGCCATAGCCGGCTCGGTATCGGCGTCGGTCTCAACGATGTCGAACTGCTGCTGCGCTCGCTGCCGTCGCTGCCGCTGCGCTACGCCGCGCAGGACGCCGCCTGCCGCCGCATCGCCGACTGGTGTGCGACGCGGCCGGAGTTCGTGCGCGTGCTGCACCCGGCTCGGCCCGATTCGCCCGGCCATCTGCATTGGGCGCAGCTGTGCCGCGCCGCGGCCGGTCTGGTCACGGTGGAGCTCGACCCGCGCTACGTGCAGATGCAGTCCGATGCGTTTGTCGATGCGCTGAGGCTGTTTCGCATCGGCTGGTCGTGGGGCGGACCGGTCAGCCTGGCCGTGCCCTATCGCGCCGAAGAGATGCGCAAGCTGCCCACCCCGTACCGCGGCACGCTGGTGCGGCTGTGCATCGGGCTCGAAGCGGTCGAGGATCTGATCGCTGACCTGGAGCAGGCGTTG
>DALYHR010000230.1:0-4101 GCA_031970775.1 Burkholderiaceae bacterium
GTCTACGGGCCGCGCGAGCAGCACAAGGGCCGCATGGCCAGCGTGGCCTTCCACCACTTCAACCAGTTCCGCCAGCACGGCCAAGTCAAGCTCTTCGGCGAGTACAACGGCTACGCGCCGGGCATGCAGTCGCGCGACTTCGTCTTCGTCGATGACGTGGTGGCGGTGAATCTGTGGTTCTTGCAGCACCCTGAAGTCAGCGGCATCTACAACCTCGGCTCGGGCCGGGCTCAGCCCTTCAACGATGTGGCCCACGCCACCGTCAACGCCTGCCGCAAGCTGCAAGGGCAGGAGGCACTGAGTCTTGATGAGCAGATCGCCCAGGGGCTGGTCAGCTACATCGACTTCCCCGATGCGCTGCGCGGCAAGTACCAGTGCCTGACGTTGGCCGATCTGAGTCGCCTGCGTGCCACTGGTTGCGATCACCAGTTCGCTGATGTGGCCAGCGGCGTGGCGCGCTACGTTGAGTGGCTCCATCTTCACGGGGCCTCGATGGGGGGCTGATCACCCACTTTGGTGGGAGTGCCTGTCGGTGGGCATCGTCCTAGAGTGATTGCCAGGGAGGGGGCAGAGTTCTTCTCCCCAGGTTCTTCAATCACGTCTGGAGGTTGTCATGAATGCGCTGTCGAAGATGCTTCGCCGGGTTCTGCCGGGGGTGCTCGCGCTGGGGCTGTCGCTGTCGAGCTGGGCGGCGGTGGAGGTTAACAAGGCCACTCAGGCCGAGCTGGAAACGATCAGCGGCGTCGGCCCGGCGCTATCCGGTCGCATCCTGGCCGAGCGGCAGAAGTCTGAGTTCAAGGATTGGTCCGATCTGGTCGGACGGGTCAAGGGGGTGGGCTTGAAGAATGCCAATCGTCTGTCACAGGGCGGATTGATCGTCAACGGGGCAACCTATCCGGCTCCGGCTGTTGTCGGCAAGACCCCTGCTACAGCGACGGCTGCCGCTGCGCCGCGTCCGAACTGAGCGCCATGATCTGCGAGGCCTCGGTCCAGCCAAAGAAGCTGCGGATATCTGCCTGACGAGCCAGGGCATCGGTTCGGCCCAAGCGCATCAGCTCCTGCGTAAAGCTCTGCTGGAACAACAGGTAGCTGGTGAGTGCTGCACCGGTCCCTGAGCGGGGACCCACCCCGATGCCTCGCAGCAGCGCCCGCAACGTGCGGGGCAACTGGTCGAAATGAGCCCCCGCCAGATCATCGAGCCGCTGACTCGGCGCGATGATCAGTGCCTGGATGGGGCGCAAGGGCGTGTGCTGGCGCTGTTCGGGAGGAATCAGCGCCAGCGTTGAATTGATACGCTGCAGCCGCTCGATGTCGACCGCCAGCGAATCCAGAAAGATATTCGACAGGGCATGGCCGGCAATTTGGGCCACGCTCGGGTATCGCAGATCCTGCAGGGCCGGTTGATCGCCCGGATGTTGCAACCGGCCTGAACCGATCACCATCACCCGGTCGGCACCGAGGTGGATGGCCGGTGAGATCGGCGCGATCTGGCGCACGGCGCCGTCACCGCACCACTGATTGAGGCCCTGTACATGCAACGCCACGGCCGGAAAGACAAACGGAATCGCTGAGGAGGCCAGCAGGTGATCGATGCTGATTCGGGTCTGGACCGCAATACGCTGCGTGCGAGTCCAGCTCTGAATGGCGTGCGGGCTGTCGTAGAAGGTGATGTGTTCACCGGTTGTGTAGCTGGAGGCTGTCACGGCCAGGGCATCGAGATGTCCGGCCGAGAGCATCTTGCCGATTCGCTCGATCGGGATCATCTGCCCCAGCAGCCGCGCCAGCGGACGGTTATCCAGCAAGGATCGGGGGCTGGGCCGCGCCCAGCGGGACAAGGCCCAACCCACACTGAGCATGCCGAGCCAGGGAATGCCAGAGCGGATCAACCCCAGGGAGTCAGTGCGGTAGACCTGCTCGACCTGCATGCCCGACCAGATGTGCTCCAGGGTCGAGATGGCCGAGCCGAAGTCGTCAGCCCGACAGGCCAGGGCTGCGGCGTTCAGCGCCCCGGCAGAGGTGCCCGTGAGAATCCGAAAGGGCAGGACACGAGAGACTTCAGCTTCGCGCGCAATCGAAGCCAGGGCGGAAAGCACTCCGACTTGATAGGCCGCCCGTGCCCCCCCGCCAGTCAGCACCAGACCGATACGGGGTGACGTCATGAATTCTGGATCAGGCAGGGAGCTCAGTCGCGGTGGTGGCCGTGCCCATGTCCACGCTCGCCGCGATCACCACGATCTTCGTCCTCGTGGCGACGCTCACGGCGTTCCTCACGGTCATGGTGCCGCTCGCGACGCTCCTCAACCCTGGCGCCCCGGATGTTGTCGTTGTACCACTGGTCCTGTACGAAATAGACCGGTGCGCCGCAGGCGTTGTAGCGGTGGCAGTGCTTGCTCCAGTTGCGTTGATGACCCGGCGGCACCCACATGTAGACCGGCTGTGCTGCAACCACCGGGGCCGGGCGAGCCTGGGGCTGCTGAGGCATCGGCTGGGGCTGGGCGATGATCACCGGGGTCGTGTTGATGACCTGAGGGCGGGTATTGCCGATATCGATCCGGCCATAAACCCCGGGCTGACTGACCTGAACCGAAACGCCGACGTCAGTAGCGGCCTGAGCGGCGTGAAGCGAAGCCAGACCGGCCAGGGCGATCAGGGCGAAGCGGTAATTCATGAAAGACTCCTTGAAGGGGTAGGGCGACCGCGATGCGGTGTTGCAGGATTAACGGCCGACCGCTCCGAACAGTCTACCGGCCTGATCCGACAGTTGTTGCACGACGTGTCTGACCCCTCAAGGTTGAGGGACGGGCTCTGCCTCGTAAACCAGGCGCGGTGTGATTTCTGGTGCCAGCCCCTGCCAGCGGCTTAGCGCGGCGTCGGTGGGCGTGAAACGGGAGGTCGGGCCCAGATCGAGTTCCCCCACCGCGGTCTGGCGCAGCAGTCGCAGCCGAATCGGAACCCCAAGCGTGCGGTCTCCCTCAGGATCCTTTTCGATGCGGGCCGGAAACTCGGCCAGCACCTGCTCGATCGGCGGCAGTTCATCCTGCACGGTGATCAGCAGGTGGCGGGCATGTCGGCTTCGTGCGGTGGGCAGATCCCAGAGTTGCAGGGCATTGAAGCGCAGCCCCCCGCTGAATCGATCCGGCTGCACCTTGCCTTGAATGACCAGAAACTCATCGTCCTTGAGCAGATCCGTCGAGGCATTGAGCAACTCTTCGCTGACCACCGTCTCGATTGAGCCGCTGCGGTCGTCGAGTTTGAAGATCGCGACCCGCCCGCGCTGGCCATTGACGATGCGCAGATCGCTGACGATGCCGGCCAGCATCTGCGGATCGCGGCTGTCGCTGATCTCGGCGATCGAGCGGCGTATGAATTGACGCACCTCGTCCTCGACCTGATCAAAGAGATGCCCTGACAGGAAAAAGCCCAGGGCGATCTTTTCGTGGCCGAGGCGCGTGCGGACATCCCAGCCCGCGACATCGGGCAGATCAGGTTCGCGGGTTGAACTGCCGTGATCGTCGTCGCCGAAGTCGAACAGGCCGGCCTGATCAGCATGAGCGGCCTGCGCATCGGCATATTCGAAGGCCAGAGGGACGGCGGCGATCAGCTGGGCCCGGCCTTCGAAGCCGCCTGGATGGAGCCGGTCGAAGGCACCGGCCTTGATCAGAGCCTCGACCACCCGCTTGTTGATCGACTTGCGATCGACCCGGTTGGCGAAATCGAAGATCGAGCTGAAGGCGCCGCCAGCCGTGCGTGCTGCGACGATCGCCTCGATCGCACCTTGCCCGGTGCCCTTGATAGCGCCGAGGCCGTAGCGCACCAGCTTGCGGCCTTCCTTGCCGGGGGCGGGTTCGAAGCGGTAGACCCCCAGATTGACATCCGGCGACTCGAACTGGATGCCGAACTTCAGCGCGTCGTCGCGCAGCACTTTCAGCTTGTCGGTGTCATCGAGTTCGATGGTCATGTTGGCCGCATAGAACTCGGCCGTGTAATGCACCTTGATCCAGGCGGTGTGATAGGCCAAGAGCGAGTAGGCGGCGGCATGCGACTTGTTGAAGCCGTAGCCGGCGAACTTCTCCATCAGGTCGAAGACCTCGTCGGCCTTGG
>DALYHR010000231.1:0-4083 GCA_031970775.1 Burkholderiaceae bacterium
GACTTCCGCGGTATCTCGGGTCGTTCCTTCGATGGTCGTGGCAACTACAACATCGGTGTCAAGGAACAGATCATTTTCCCGGAAATCGAGTACGACAAGGTTGACGCCCTGCGTGGTCTGAATATCAGCATCACCACCACGGCCCAGACCGATGACGAGTGCAAGGCCCTGTTGTCGGCCTTCCGCTTCCCGTTCAAGAACTGAGGTGATCCGTGGCTAAACTTTCCCTCATTCAGCGCGAAGAGAAGCGCGAAAAGCTGGTTGC
The DNA here is from genome assembly GCA_031970775.1 of Burkholderiaceae bacterium. GTDB lineage: Bacteria > Pseudomonadota > Gammaproteobacteria > Burkholderiales > Burkholderiaceae_C > Sphaerotilus. The sequence goes on from DALYHR010000231.1 coordinate 266, forward strand.
CAAGTATGCAGGCAAGTACGCCGAGCTCAAGGCCATCATCGACGACTTCAGCAAGACCGAGCAAGAGCGTTATGAAGCTCGCCTGGCCCTGCAGAAGCTGCCGCGCAATGCCAACCCGACCCGTCTGCGCAATCGTTGCGGCCTGACTGGTCGTCCCCGGGGTACGTATCGCAAGTTTGGTCTTGCACGTACCAAGATTCGTGAACTGGCCTTCCGTGGCGACATCCCCGGTGTCGTCAAGGCCAGCTGGTAATTCGGCGTCTTGGTGACACGAACAGGAGCAATCCAATGAGCATGAGTGATCCCATCGCCGACATGCTGACTCGCATTCGCAATGCGCAGCAGGTTGACAAGGCCAACGTCTCGATGCCGTCCTCGAAGCTGAAGGTCGCTATCGCCCAAGTCCTGAAGGACGAAGGCTATATCGACGGCTTCCAGGTCAAGAGCGAAGGTGGCAAGGCTGAACTGAACATCGCCCTGAAGTACTACGCCGGTCGTCCGGTGATCGAGCGTATCGAGCGCGTCAGCCGTCCCGGCCTGCGCGTGTACAAGGGCCGTCACACGATTCCCCAGGTCATGAACGGTCTGGGTGTGGCTATCGTCACCACGCCCAAGGGCGTGATGACCGACCGCAAGGCTCGCGCTGCCGGTATCGGTGGTGAAGTCCTGTGCTACGTCGCCTAAGGAGAGACTAGCAATGTCCCGCGTTGGAAAAATGCCGGTTGCCGTCCCCAAGGGTGTGGACGTGTCGATCAACGGCGACCAGATCAGCGTCAAGGGTGCCCAGGGCACCCTGGTGCGCACGATCCATGATCTGGTCACGGTTGCCCTGCAGGATGGCAAGGTGACCTTTGCGCCGAAGGATGAGTCTGCTCAAGCCAATGCCATGTCCGGCACCACCCGCGCCCTCGTGGCCAATATGGTGAACGGCGTGAGCACCGGCTTCGAGAAGCGTCTGAGTCTGGTGGGTGTGGGCTTCCGTGCCCAGGCTCAAGGCCAGAAGCTGAATCTGCAGATCGGTTTCTCTCACCCGGTTGAGAAGGTGATGCCGGCTGGTATCAAGGTGGAAACGCCGAGCCAGACCGAAATCGTCATCAAGGGTGCCGACCGTCAGGTCGTCGGTCAGCTGGCTGCTGAGGTTCGCGCCTTCCGTCCGCCGGAACCGTATAAGGGCAAGGGTATTCGCTATGTTGGCGAAACCGTCGTCCTGAAAGAAACCAAGAAGAAGTAAGGAGTGGCAGCATGTTGAACAAGAAAGAACAGCGTCTGCGCCGCTCCCGGCAGACCCGGGCCCGCATCGCTCTGCAGAATGCAGTCCGTCTGTCGGTGTTCCGCACCAATCTGCACATCTACGCCAGCGTCATCTCGGAAGATGGCTCGAAGATCATCGCTTCGGCCTCGACCGTGGAAAAGGAAGTCCGCGAACAGCTGGGCGCCGCTGGCAAGGGTGGCAATGTGGAAGCCGCCGCTCTGATCGGCAAGCGCATCGCCGAAAAGGCGAAGGCTGCTGGCGTCGAGAAGGTTGCCTTCGATCGCTCTGGTTTCGCTTATCACGGTCGCGTCAAGGCTCTGGCCGAGGCTGCCCGCGAAGCGGGTCTCCAGTTCTGATCGCGCTTTTCGGCATACGAAGGAATTCGAAATGGCTAAGTTTCAACCGAAGGTGGCCGACGAAGGCCGCGACGACGGTCTGCGCGAGAAGATGATCCAGGTCAACCGCGTGACCAAAGTGGTCAAGGGCGGTCGGATCATGGGTTTCGCTGCGCTGACGGTGGTCGGTGATGGCGACGGTCGCGTCGGCATGGGCAAGGGCAAGGCTCGTGAAGTGCCCGTGGCTGTGCAAAAGGCGATGGAGCAAGCTCGTCGCAACATGGTGAAGATCTCGCTGAAGAACGGCTCGATCCACCATAACGTCAAGGGCGAACACGGCGCTGCACAAGTGCTGCTGGCTCCGGCTCCCGCCGGTACCGGCATCATCGCTGGCGGCCCGATGCGCGCAGTCTTCGAAGTGATGGGCGTGACCGACATCGTGGCCAAGAGCCATGGTTCGACCAACCCGTACAACATGGTTCGTGCGACGTTCGACGCGCTGAACCGTTCGACGACTCCGGCCGAAATTGCTGCCAAGCGCGGCAAGTCGGTCGAAGAGATCTTCAACTAAGTCGACGGGAGACGGACATGTCTGAACAGAAGACCGTCACGGTCAAGTTGGTGCGCAGCATCAACGGCACTCGCCAGTCTCATCGCGACACGGTTCGGGGTCTGGGTCTGCGTCGCCTCAACAGCGAATCGGTCCTGGTTGATACCCCCGCAGTGCGCGGCATGATCAACAAGGTCTCGTACCTCGTGAAGGTGCTCTGAGAACTTCACGTCAGGAAGAATCGTCATGGAACTGAATTCGATCAAGCCCGCTGGTGGTGCCAAGCACGCCAAGCGTCGCGTCGGTCGTGGCATCGGCTCGGGTCTGGGCAAGACCGCTGGCCGTGGTCACAAGGGCCAGAAGTCCCGCGCGGGCGGCTATCACAAGGTCGGCTTCGAAGGCGGTCAAATGCCGCTGCAACGCCGTCTGCCCAAGCGTGGTTTCAAGTCTGCCTCGCTCAAGTTCAACGGTGAAGTCACTCTGGCTGCGCTGGAAAAGCTCGGTCTGGACGAAGTGGATCTGCAAGCTCTGAAGCAAGCAGGTCTGGTCGCTGCCCTGGTTCGCCAGGTCAAGGTGGTCAAGTCCGGCGAACTGACCCGCAAGGTCACGCTGCGCGGTATCGGCGCCACGGCTGCGGCCAAGGCTGTCATCGAGGCCGCTGGCGGCTCGCTGGCCTGATAACGACCCGGGAACAGGTTAGAAGTGGCTACGAACGCAACACAACTGGCTCGATCGGGGAAGTTCGGCGACCTTCAGCGTCGTCTGGTCTTCCTGCTGCTCGCGCTGGTGGTCTACAGAATCGGCGCACACATTCCCGTGCCTGGCATCAACCCTGATCAGCTCGAACAGCTGTTCAAGGGCCAGCAGGGCGGGATCCTGAACCTGTTCAACATGTTCTCGGGGGGCGCGCTGTCCCGCTTCACAGTCTTTGCGCTGGGCATCATGCCCTACATCTCGGCCTCGATCATCATGCAGCTCATGAGCTACGTGGTGCCGAGTCTGGAAGCGTTGAAGAAGGAGGGCGAGGCCGGGCGCCGCAAGATCACCCAGTACACCCGTTGGGGCACTCTGGGTCTGGCGTTGTTCCAGTCGCTCAGCATTGGGCTTGCTCTGGAAGGCTCGCCGGGTCTGGTGATTGATCCGGGCTTTGGTTTCCGCTTTGGTGCCGTCATCAGCCTCACTGCTGGAACCATGTTCCTGATGTGGCTGGGTGAGCAGATCACCGAGCGCGGTCTGGGCAATGGCATCTCGATCCTGATCTTTGCCGGTATTGCTGCGGGTCTTCCCAACGCGGTCGGCGGTCTGCTGAACCTGATCAATACCGGCGCGATGAGCGTTCTGGTGGCGCTGTTCATTCTGGTCCTGGTCGTGGCAGTGACTTATGCCGTCGTGTTCGTCGAACGCGGTCAGCGCAAGATCCTGGTCAACTACGCCAAGCGCCAAGTGGGCAACAAGGTCTACGGGGGTCAGTCCTCGCACCTGCCGCTGAAGGTCAACATGGCCGGCGTGATCCCGCCGATCTTCGCCTCGTCGATCATTCTTCTGCCGGCGACGGTGGTGGGATGGTTTGCTACGGGCGACGACATGCGTTGGCTCAAGGACATCTCGTCGGCGTTGTCGCCGGGTCAGCCGATCTACGTGATGCTCTACGCCGCGATGATCGTGTTCTTCTGCTTCTTCT
>DALYHR010000232.1:0-4064 GCA_031970775.1 Burkholderiaceae bacterium
GTCACGGTGGTCTCCCCCCCGGACAGCAGCACACAAGGAGCACAAACCGGCTGAGAACGTGTCGCGATCTGCCGGGCCAGGGCGCCAAGCACCTTGCCCAGGTCACGGGCCTCACCTTCGAGACTGTCACCCAGGATATGGGCAGTCCAGCCTGCTGCTCGGGCGCAGGAGGCTGCAGCTTCCAGCGCTTGCTGCGGGGTGGCGATCAGTTGCTGAACATGGCCCCGCAGGCGTGAATCTCCCGGCCGTACGGGGTCGTGTCCGCCAGCCTGCAGCAGTGCCAATACGGCTGGGGGCACATTGAGCTGGTAGCGCTGCAGGATCTCCAGCGCCGTCGCTGTGTCGCCCGAATCGGGGACAGTAGGCCCGGAGGCGATATCCAGCAGCCGGTCTCCGGGCACGTCCGAGATCAACAACGTCAGCACCTGAGCCGGATGGCAGGCTGCAGCCAGCCGCCCCCCCTTGATGCCCGAGAGTTGACGGCGTACAGCATTTATTTCGCTGATTGAAGCCCCCGAACGCAACAGCGCGGCATGTACGGCCTGCTTGTCTGCCAAGGTCAGCCCAGGGGCCGGTTCAACCAGCAGCGCCGAGCCGCCTCCCGAGATCAGCACGATCACGCGATCCCGCGAGCACAGACCGGTCACGCTGTGGCGAATTTGCCGAGCGGCCTCCAGGCTTCGTTCATCCGGTACGGGATGCGAGGCCTCGAGGAGCCGGATGCGCTGCAAGGGCAGGGCATAGCCATCGCGGGTGACAACCAGCCCCTCGATGAGGCCGAGTGCGTGAGCCCAGTGCGCCTCCAGCGCATGCGCCATCGAAGCAGCCGCCTTGCCAGCCCCGATGACGACGGTGCGGCCGCCGCCAGTCTGCTGGGCCCATGCCATCGGATCCGGGCAGTTGGCCAGGGCTGCCGGTACACAGCGCTCGGGCCGCGCCGAGTCGATGGCTGCGTCAAACAGGTGGCGCAACAGGTTCAACTCGGGGGGGACAGAGGCTGGCATGGGGTCGGGTCTGCTCATGGGCTCGCATCATGAACGACAATGTTGCCTGTTGCCCGTTACGCCTCGCGAGCCCGCCATGAACCCCATGCCGACCCTGCCTTTCGACGAGTCTGCACTCCAGGCCCTGGAGGCGCGCATCCCTGAGTTGGCTGAAGAAGCCTTGCATCGGGCGTATCAGCAGGCCCTGCATACTGCCGGCAAGGTGATTGAAGCCGTGGATGGCTGTCTGGTCGAAACCTCGATCGATGGCCAACAGCGCGTGATCCGTACACTCAAGGCCCCTTTGGCGGTTCAGGTCGGTCTGCGACTGAGTCGCCGCACCACCCAAGGCTGAACGCGCGACGTCCTGGTCGGCCCTGTGGTCAGCAATGTGTCGTCCGTGCCGCGGCTGAGAGTGTTCGCCGGCCCCAATGGTTCAGGCAAGAGCACCATCAAGGACATGCTTCCGCCCCAGTGGCTGGGCATCTACATCAACCCGGACGAGATCGAAAAAACCTTGCGTGCAAGCGGCCGGCTGGAACTGTCCGCATTTGGCATCGACGTGGGCACTGCCGCAGGGCTGCCGGACTTCATGCGCCGCTCATCCTTGCTGGCCCGCGCCGGACTGCTCGGCGAGATTGACCGGGTTTGCCTCGACACCGAGGCGGCCACTGCGGTTGCGCGATTCCCGGACATCGAGATCAATTCGTATCACGCCTCCGTGCTGGCTGATTTCATCCGCCATGGATTGCTCGACGCGCGTGTCTCCTGCACTTTCGAGACCGTGATGTCGTCGCCTGACAAGATCGAGTTCATGCGCAAGGCGCGTCAGGCTGGGTTTCGTACCTATCTGTACTACGTCGCCACGCAGGACCCGGATATCAACATCGCCCGCGTGTCACACCGCGTTCGCACCGGCGGTCATCCAGTGCCACAGGACCGAATCGTCAGCCGCTATCACCGCTCGTTGTCCTTGCTCTCCCAGGCGGTCACCCAGGCAAATCGTGCCTATCTGTTTGACAACTCAGGGCATGAGCGAGTCTGGATCGCCGAAATTACCGAGGGGCAGGAACTCGAACTGCATACCGATCGGGTGCCAGCCTGGTTGACCGAGACGACGCTCTGGCAGTCCTTCGTAGAGCCGGAACCCTCCGACTTGACCTAGGGATCCACCCTGGCTCGGCCGGACTTGACCGAGGATTTACGCGCCTTGCTCTCCAGACGGCGCACCCGCGATCCGAACGTGGGCGCCGTGGGCTTGCGGATCTTGGGGACGAACTCGGCTCGGGTGATCAATTCGCGCAAACGAGCCATTGCCTCGAACTTGTTGGCCTCCTGGCTTCGCGAGCCCTGAGCCTTGATGACGATGATCCCGTCCGAGGAGATGCGGCCATCCGCCATAGCAAGCAGTCTGGCCTTGACCGGCTCAGGCAGCCCGGAGGCCGGCGCATTGAACCGCAACTGCACGGCGGTAGAGGCCTTGTTGACATGCTGACCCCCCGGCCCCTGGGCGCGGATGGCCGTGAACTCGATGTCCGAATCCGCGATGACGTACCGCATGGCAGTCTTTGGGGGGGGGCGTGGGAATCGGGCCGTATGACGGACCGGGGTCAGGCCGAAGGCTCAGACAACCACTTCTCCAGGGCCTGAGTCACGACGGTGCTGACGCCGCCCTCCTGACCGACAGCCCGCTCGCGAAGCAGCGCAGCAAGCTCCGCGGGAAGACGAATCGAGACCATGACCGGTTTGGCTGCCGTAGCGGCCGCCTTGTCCTTCTTGTCGGCGGCCTGAGCTGAACCCGCCCCAAACCGCTGAGGAATGGCCGAGGCCTTGAGCTGCCTGCCCAGCTTCTTGGCCATGTTCTTTTCCAGGTCCGTCTTCTTCATGCTCATATCGTGCCTTTGGCTTCTTTGGGTTGATTGCTGAGCATTGTCGGACAGGAACTCGTTTCTCAGAAGTGGACACGGGCTGGTGAGTCAGTGTGTTTCTCGAAGGCGGCGGGGGACAGGTAGCCGATCGAGGAATGCAGTCGCTGCTGGTTGTAGAACTGGATATAGCTCAACAGGGCTGAGCGCAAATCCTCGTCGGAGGTGAATGTCTGGCCGTACAGTTCCTCGGTCTTCATGGAGTGGAAGAACGATTCCATGTGCGCGTTGTCATTCATCCTGCCCGGGCGATTCATGCTCTGCACGATACCGTGCCTGGACAGCTTTTGGCGATAGGCCCAAGCGGCATATTCGATCCCCCGATCGCTGTGGAAGTGCAGGCCTGATTCGGGCTTGCGGTTGCGAATTGCGTGATGGATGGCATCCAGAGTCAGCGCGGCATCCCGGTTGCGACCCAGACTCCAGCCAATAATGCGCCGGGAGAACTTGTCCATCACGACGGCCAGATAGCGCCATTGGCCGCTGACCTTGAGGTAGGTCACATCGCCGACCCAGACCTGATTGAGTCGTTCCAGCTTGATATCGCGCCCGGTGTTGGCAATGCTGGTGAAGAAGGCCTTCTGGCCCACGCGGGAGCGGCGGTACAGGCGTGCACTTCGCCCCTGAAGGTGAGCACGGCGCATCACCCGGGCGACCGTGCCTCGACTGACCTCGGTGCCCTGCTGGGACAGGGCGTGTTTGATGCGAGGACTGCCGTAGTAGCCGCGGCTGTCGGTGTGAATGCGACGGACCTATTCGAGCAGGCCGAGTTCGCGCACCTGACGCGCACAAGGCTCACGCCCTTGCCAGGCATAAAAGAGTCAGGATCGACCTGGGGTGATGTGCCCACCAACACTCCTTCGCGCACTTGTTTGCGCCACTTGGACAACATGAAAGGGTGAATGCACAAGGACTCTGCAGCGTCCTTGACCAACACGCCCGGTGATTGTGACATTTTGACCGCGGTGAGTTTGAATTCAACTCCGTAGCGATCCACCATTTGCGGACCGGGTGTTCCCATAGATCACTCCTTCTGTTAGGTCAGAGTGTCCACTAAAGTAAAACAAGGTCCGCGCCGACCGTGCAAGACATTCGCCGAGTGCTGACCGAAGCGGAAATCTTTGTTTTGGTGCGATAGGCAACACACAGAAAAACT
>DALYHR010000233.1:0-4047 GCA_031970775.1 Burkholderiaceae bacterium
CCCGAGGGACAATTCAGCCAAGCCGCCTTCGCGACGCTTTACACCCAATTGAGCAACAAGGCTCGGCTGAGCCTGATCGATGCACTTCAGGTAGGCCTGGAAATCGAGGAGCTCGACATCAAGGACATCGAGACCGAAAAACCCGGCATCGACAACGCTGACATCCTCTACGCCTACAACGAACTGCAGCGCGGCTCCCGCAATCACCTGCGTGCATTCTGGAAACAGCTTCAGCAGCAGGGGGGCAGCTATACACCCTCACACATCACTCAAGCCGAGTTTGACGCCATCGCCAACTCGGCCACCGAACAGGGCCTAGCCCCCTGACGCGGGTCAGTTCTGAAGCTGTCGCACCACGCGCTGCGGGAATGGAATCTCGACGTTGCGACGGGTCAACTCCGCCAGCACGGCCAGATTCACGTCCGATCTCACCAGCCCGGTACTCTTGTCCGGGTCCTCGATCCAGAAGGCGATCGTCAGCTCCAGGCCGTCCGCCTGAAAGGCTGAGAGCAGCACGTTGGGACCGGGGTCCGCGACCACCCGGGGTACCCGAGAGACCACTTCGATCAGCGCCGGGCGCAGCTCATCCAGATCGGTTCCATAGGCGACCTGCACTAGGGTCGACAGCTGAACCCGGGTATCGGCCAGCGACAGGCTCTCCAGCCGCTGCGAGATCAGCATCTCGTTGGGCACGACAGACTCTCGTCCGTTGGCCGCCCGGATCACGGTGTAGCGGGTGGCGATATCGGTGATCCGGCCTTCGAACCCATCGATGCGCACCACGTCCCCGATGCGAAGCGCCCCCTCAGCCAGGATGACGAATCCACTGACGTAATTGGCCGTCACCTTCTGCAAACCAAAGCCCAGGCCGACACCGAGCCCCCCACCCAAAACGGACAACGTGGTCAGGTCGATGCCTACGGCCGGCAAGGCAATCATCAGGCCCAGGAAGATCAGCAACGCCCGGACCAGATTCGCGCCGATCTTGCGCATCGACATCTCGTCGGTCGGGCCGTCTAGCAGACGCCGCTCAATCACCCCCGACACCCACAAGGTCAGCACCAGCACGATCGCGCAGGTCAGCCCGCCGATCAGGATCTTCATCAACGACAGCTCGTTCTTGTCGCCGATCGGGAACTTGACTGCCTCGAGTTCGCCCACCACATCAGGCAGAACCCCGGTCAGCCACATGACGATGACGGCCCACACCAACCAGGACACCGTCCGTTCCACCGACTTGACCCAGCCCCGTTTCGGGAAGGCCGTTTCGAGTACTCGAACTGACAACCGGATCAGCATCAGATACATCAGCATCTGAACGAAGACCAGGAAGACCGGTACGGGGGAGTTCCACACACCCAGTCGAATCAAGCCGTACTGCGTGAAGATCGACAGCGCCAAAGCCATCACCGGGAACAGCACACCATCGATGATTTGCTCACCGAACAAGACAGAGTTGGCAGGCGCCTCCTTGCCGCGCCAAAGCCGGACCACCAGCCAGGCTACGCCGAGCAGCACCACCGCCGTTGCCATCTGAATCAGACTCTGACGAGTGTCATCCTGCAGCGCCTTGCTCAGCACATCCAGGGTCGGCGGGGGATAGAGATTGATTAGCATTGAGGACCAGGGGCTGGGTTAACGGGCATGGGGGCCGAATTGTCCCCGATCGACTCCCCGGGTCCTGACCCCAAAATTCCTGAAATGCAACCAAACTGCAACAGCATCCCCACCCAGTTCCTCCAGCTGATCGACGTTGACGAGTGCTGGATCGTGGTCGACAAGCCGTCCGGATTGCTGTCCGTACCAGGGCGGGGCGAGGAACGGCAGGACTGCATCGCCCGGCGAGTCGAGTCGATCTGGCCCGAAGCGCGAATCGTTCACCGCCTCGATCAGGCGACATCCGGGCTGATGGTGCTGGCTCGAGGACTGGATAACCAGCGATGCCTGAGCCGTTCCTTTGAACTGCGTCAGGTCAGCAAGGGCTACGTGGCCGATATCCTCGGTCACCCCTCGGGTGATTCGGGCTCGGTCGATCTGCCCTTACGTTGCGATTGGCCGAACCGCCCGCGCCAGATGGTGGATCCGGAGCACGGACGCAGTGCGTTAACTCACTGGAAGGTGCTGGAACGCTTCAGCGATCGGACCCGGGTCGCGCTGACCCCGGTCACAGGACGATCCCATCAACTGAGAGTCCACATGCTGTCGATGGGCCACCCCATCCTGGGCGACGAACTGTACATGCCGCCCGAGCAGGCCAGGGGCCCTGAGACCCGACTACACCTGCATGCCACTTGGCTCGAACTTCCCCACCCTGGAGGTGGAGGCCCAAAACGGTTCGATAGCGCAGTCCCGTTCTGAGCCCCAACGAGACTCAGGCGACCTGAACCGTGGCGGCCGATTGTTGATGGCGCCGACGATCCATCCAGCTGGCGCCGATCAACCAGGCGACAGGCACCACAACCAGGCCCATGCTCATCACATGGCCGATCCAGCCCGAGGCAAACGGCTCAGTGGCATCGTGCCAGACGGCGTTATCGACCCAGGGCAACAACTCGGCTTCGCTGTACTCATGCACTGCCAGCAAAAGCAGTTGCAGAGCGAACAGCACCATGAAGACTGCCGTCACCTGGAAGAACCGTCCCAAATTGACCTTGTGCCCGTTGCGCATCCAGGCCAACGCCACCAATGCAGCCGAACCGAACCCGAACAGCCCCCCCAGCGCCAGACTGCGCAACTCGGCGTTGCCAGCCACAGAAGCGATGATCGTGGCAGTCTCGATGCCCTCACGACCGACCATGAACAGGGCGAAGACCACCACCGCCCACCAGGCACGCCGCCCATCCCGGGTCGCGCCCTCCAGTTGACCGCCGATCTCGCCTTTCATGTGCCGGCCCAGCTTCATCATGTGAAGCGTGCAGGCCACAACGACGATGGAGGCAATCAGTGCCATCGATCCTTCCAGGGCCGGCGACATGGCTCCGATCCGCGACAGCACCACCCCCAAAACAGCGGACAACGCCAAGGCCATGCCTGTTCCCAGCCTCAAGGCAGAAACCAACTCGGCCCGCCCCGTACGCCGCAGCCACATCGCCGAGATGGCGATGATCAACAGGGCCTCAAGGCCTTCGCGGAAGGTAATCAGAATGGTCTGGAACATGGGCCACCGCCTTCGGAACAAAAAACTTTGGCCGGATGCTCTCCGGCATGGCGGCAATGATAATGCGAATCGCTCTCATTTGAAAGTCATTCACATTAACCTGGACGAGAGCCCCTCCTGGCGTTTCGCAACCACCACACGGCAAGTCCCGACAACGCCACCGCCATCAGATGGGCAGTCGCAGCAGGTTCGACCCCGGAGGGCAAGGGAGAAGACGTGACGCTCCAACGATCGAGCCCCAACGCCCCCGGTCCAAGGAGGGCCAACCCCTGTCGAGCCAGGAACACTCCAGCCAGCGCCGCTAGAGCCAATCGGCTCACGGAACGCTGAAACCAGAACTCGAACCAGGCCGAAGCGATCAGGAACACGGCCAAGGCCGATGCGCCTCGAACCACCTGCACTTCAGGTTCAAACACGAGAACCCCGCCGGATGTCAGCGGCGCAACAACCAGCACACACGACACCAGCATCACCGTGCCATTGCGTCGTTCGAACCAGACAGCTCCGACCAACAAGGCCAAGGCGTCCGCACTCGCATGCATCGGGCCGAAATGAACCAGTGTGCACGTCCAAAGTCGCCAGAACTCTCCCGAGGACAGGCCGGAGCGCGTCAGCTCAAAACCGTCAACCACCTGGCTTGCAACAACGCCAAGGCTGGCCACAAGCACCGAGACCGTGAGGAGCAGGGTCCCCCACGGCCTGGCCGGAGTCATTCCTCCGGCCGGCGCGTCATCAACGCTGGCCCTTTTGGGCTGCGGCCTGCTCGCTTTCGCGGATGTTGCGCATGAAGAAGCGTGCATACCAGACGATCATGCCGGCAGAGACCGCCACAACAACGGCGCTCATGAGGCCATAGTCAGTCGAAAAGAAATCAGCAAGTGCGTGCATCA
>DALYHR010000234.1:0-4034 GCA_031970775.1 Burkholderiaceae bacterium
CGCTCCACACCAAAGCGCGGGTGCATCAGCCGGTTGGCCAGATCGCCCGAGTTGGTGAACAGCAGCAGGCCTTCGGTGTTGAGATCAAGACGACCGACCGACAGCCACTTGCCGCTCATCATGCGCGGCAGGCGGCGGAACACGGTCGGGCGACCTTCCGGGTCGTTGTGGGTCACCACCTCGCCCACCGGCTTGTGATAAGCCAGCACGCGCGGCACCGGCGGCTGGATGCGAACCTGCACCTTGCGGCCGGCCACGCGAATCTGATCGCCCCAGGTGATGCGCATGCCCAGATGGGCCTTTTCGCCGTTGACCGTGACCTGCCCGTCCTGGATCAGGGCTTCCATGTCGCGGCGCGAGCCGATACCGGCCTGCGCCAGCACCTTCTGCAGCTTGGGCGCATCGACATCGGGGTCAAGAATTCGCTTGCCCGGGTCAGCCGATTCCTCGTCAGCAGCCGACTCGGCGGGAGCCAGGTCAGCCGCTACGGGCGCAGCCGCCTCGGCAGCGACCTCGGCAACCTCACCGACCTCGTCGAACTCACCCGAGATCACATCGGAGAAGCACACGCCCACCCCACCCGCGAAAGCCGTCGGAACGACCGGCGCCGGCAAGGCGGCGGCCACCGGCTCACCCGACGCGGCAGCACCCGTTTCAGCGACCGGGCCGCCGTCAGACAGGGACTCGGCAACGATCTCGGCAGGGGCTTGAACTGCAGCCTCGCTCTTGCGACGCGGACTGCGGCGCGGCCGCTTGGGCGCGGCCGGCTCGGCGTCGGTCACAGCATCAGCCGTGACCTCGACTGCTGCAGGGGCTGTCTCAGTCTCCGCGGCACCAACGGGTGCGGCAGCATCGGTCTGCACGTCGGGTGCAGCCACTTCCTCGACCTTGCGACGGGTACGACGACGCGGGGCCGGCTTGACAGCTTCGGCGTCTGCGCTTGGGGTCCCTGCGCCGGGTTCGGTCTCTTGCGGTTCGTTCATGTTGCGGCCTCGGGCCTGAAATTCGATTGAGAAAGGACGCCGGCATGGGCTGCCGCCACCTGTTGGGGCGACAGCTCGGGCAGCATGGCGCCTTCGTCGGAACTGCCGGGCGACATCAGCTGCGGCAGCTGATGCAGGGAATGCAGTCCCAGATCGTCAAGAAACTGACGGGTCGTCGCGTACAGCCCTGGACGACCCGGACCTTCGCGGTGACCGATCACCTCCACCCAGCCGCGCTCTTCGAGCTGCCGGATGATTTGCGTGCCCACCCCGACCCCGCGGATGTCCTCGATGTCGCCGCGGGTGACCGGCTGACGGTAGGCGATGATCGCCAGCGTCTCCATTACCGCCCGGCTATAGCGTGGCAGCGGTTCAGGATTGAGCCGATCCAGGTACGGACGCACATCCGACCGCGTCTGAAAGCGCCATCCGCTCGACACCTGCACCAGCTCCAGGCCACGGCCTTGCCAGTCCTGTTGAAGCGACTCCAGAGCACCGCGCAACTCCTCCACGCCGAAACGCTCGGCGAAGAGCTGACGCATGTCACGCAGCGTCAGGGCCTGCTCCGCACAGATAAGGGCGGCCTCAAGCACACGCTTGACTTCCAGGATCTTCATGAATCGATCTGCGAACCGCCGCCCGCCAGGGCGCCGTGGACTCGTTCGGGGGCCTTTCGGGGCACGCCTTGCAACACAACCGGAATGTGCATCCAGGAGGCCGGATGCGCCGTTGCCCCCATGGCAGCTCAAGCTGTCTGTTTTGGGGATTCGGTGACGGCGGACGATCCGTCTGGATCCGTCGCGATCGGCGCCTGGCACCGGTGCAATCCCGCACCACTTGCCATGGCGCTGGGTCGCCGCGGCGCGAATTGTACTCAAACGCAAAGGCGCACCTTCAGGCCCCGTCTTGAACGCGATCGCGGCCGGTCACGGCCTGCCAGGCGGTGCGAAGATCAGGCGGCAGATCCGCCTGCAGACTTAACCACTGACCGGTGCGGGGATGGGTGAACGACAAGCGCCACGCGTGCAGCGCCTGACGCGTCACGCCCAGAGCCGGGTGGCCGCCGTAGATCGCATCCCCCACCAGCGGGTGCCCCCGGCTGGCCAGGTGGACCCGGATCTGATGCGTGCGCCCGGTGTGCAGCTTGCACAGCACCGCGCTGAGACCCGCTGTGGTCGCCACCCGCGTCACGTCCGTGCGGGCCGAACGCCCCCCGGACGCTTCGGACACCACCGCCATGCGAACCCGTGAGACCGGATCGCGACCGATCGGCACCTCGATGCTGAAGGCATCCGGGCGGGGCTGCCCCTCGACCAGGGCGCAGTATTCGCGCCGCACCTCGCGCTGAGCGATCAGGCGGGTCAGCGCTGTCTGCGCCTCCAGCGTTTTGGCCACCGCCATCAGCCCGCTGGTGTCCTTGTCGAGCCGGTGAACGATCCCGGCCCGCGCCAGCCGGGCTGCCCCAGGGTGATGCGCCAACAGCCCGTTGAGCAGAGTGCCCGACCAGTTACCCGCAGCCGGATGCACCACCAGCCCGGCCGGCTTGTGCAGCACGATCAGATGCTCATCCTCGAAGCGAATATCCAGCGCCATCGGCTCGGGGCGAAAGGCCTGGCTCTCGGCGGTGGGCATGAGCGTGACGCTGATGCGCTGCCCGGCGGCGACGCGTCGGGCCGGGGTGGTCAGCGCGGTGCCCTGGGCGCCGCCCAGCCGCACATGCCCGTCCCGGATCAGGGTCTGCAGATGGCTGCGCGAGAACTCACCAGCCAGACCGACCAGCCAGCGGTCGAGCCGCTCGCCGTGATCAGCCATGTCGACTTCGGCGCTGCGCACCTCGACGCCCGAGTCACCACCGGCCTCCAGGTCGGATTCCGGCTCGGGGGCCGCAGGATTTTCACAGGGGATCGGCTTCATATAATCCGCGCAACTTCTGATGATGGACACAGCACTGATGGACGTTGATCGACGTTGCCCGGCCTCGCACGAGGCGCCTCACCGGCCTGCCGCACTGACGGCGACGTCGATGCTGCGTACACGGGTGCGGTGGGCCCTGACAGCCTGCGTCGTCGCCGGTCTGGTCGGCTGCGCCGCCACGCCGGCCGAGTTCGACGACCGCATCAGCCATGAAAAATTGTATGCAGAGGCTCGCGAGGAACTCGACGCCGGCGGTCTGGAGCGCGCGCGGCAGTTGTTCGAGAAGCTCGAAAACCGCGCAGTCGGCTCGCTGTACGCGCAGCAGGCCCAGCTCGAACAGGCTTACATCTACTACCGCCAGCAGGAACGCGCCCAGGCCCTGGCCATCGTCGAACGCTTCGTCAAGCAGCACCCGACCAGCCCGGCCGTCGACTACGCCTACTACCTCAAAGGGCTGGTCAACTTCAACGACGGGCTGGGCATGTTCGGGGTCCTGTCCGGTCAGGATCTGAGTGAGCGCGACCAGCAGGCTTCGCGCGAAGCCTACGAGGCCTTCCGCCTCGTGGTCGACCGCTATCCGGATTCGCGCTACGCCCCGGACGCCCAGGTCCGCATGGACTACATCCTCAACACGCTCTCGGCCTACGAGGTGCATGTCTCGCGCTACTACTACCAGCGCGGGGCCTACATCGCGGCGATCAACCGGGCTCAGTCGGCGGTGCGCGATTACCGCGGCACCCCGGCCGTCGAGGAGGCGATCTACATCATGATGCGCAGCTACGAGCAGCTGGGCATGAAGGATCTGCAGGCCGACGCCGAGCGGGTGATGCGCAAGAACTACCCGAACAGCACCTTGCTGGCGCAGGGCTTCCCGCCTTCGCGCAAGCGCTGGTGGCACCTCTGGTAAGCCGCTGCGCGACGCTATCGGCGATCCAGGCTGGCCAGGGTGTCGAGCCACGCCTCAGCCTCACTCTGATCTGACACCGGCTTCATCGGCGGCAGCGCCCGCAACAGACGACGGCCGTAGCCCATCCGCTGCAGCCGCACATCACAGACCACCAGCAGACCGCAGTCCGACTCGCTGCGGATCAGCCGGCCGGCGCCCTGCTTGAGCGCCACCGCAGCCTCGGCCACCGA
>DALYHR010000235.1:0-4013 GCA_031970775.1 Burkholderiaceae bacterium
CAGTGAAGCTTCGATCTCAGTCAGAACGAGCCTTGCAGCGTAAGGCAGACACTGTCCGTAAATTTCAGCGCCACCGATAACGAACACTTCGGAATGCTGGCTCAGCTTGGCAAGTGCATCATCAATCGAGTGTGCAGTGAGGGCACCCTCAGCGGACCAGTCAGCGCGACGTGTCAGGACAAGGTTCACACGGTGTGGAAGTGGGCGAAATTTCCCAGGCAGAGATTCCCAGGTTTTGCGGCCCATTAGCACGGCTTTGCCAGACGTGATTTGCCGGAAATGCCGAAGGTCTTCGGGCAAATGCCAAGGCAGGCTGTTGTTCCACCCAATTACGTTGTCAGCAGCTACTGCCGCAATTAAGGTGAGTTCGGGGCGGGCTGGAGTCTTCATCGGGGCGCGATTGTCTCAGGCCTGCGCGCAGCGCGTGGCCCCGATGGGGGTTTACACCGCCATCGCGGCGGTCAGCGGTGCGTGGTGCTGGTAGTTGCTGAGGCGGAAATCACTCGGCTCGACCTGTTCCAGCCATTCGGGCGCGTAGACGCCGGTGTCGGCGTAGGCGGGGATGCGGGCGTCGAGTTCCAGTTGCGGCAGCGGGTAGGGCTGGCGCTGCAGCTGCTCTTCCAGCATCGGCAGGTGGTTCTCGTAGATGTGGGCGTCGCCGATGAAGTAGCTGAACCAGCGTGGGGCAAAGCCGGTCAGGCGGCTGACCAGATGCAGCAGCGCGGCGCCTTCGGCCAAGTTGAAGGGCGCGCCCAGGCCCAGATCGTTGCTGCGGATGTAGAGCGCCAGCGAGAGTTCGCGCTTGGCTACGTTCGGCAGGAACTGGTAGAGCAGGTGGCAGGGCGGCAGCGCCATCTCGTCGAGCTGCGCCCAGTTCCAGCCGTGGAACAGGATGCGGCGGTCGGACGGGTTGTGGATCAGCGTGTCGAGGCAGCGGCGCAGCTGGTCGACCGCCTTGTAGAGCAGCAGCTTGGGCGTGCCCTCGCCGTCCGCGCCCGCCTCCAGCGGTGCCACGACCTGCCAGCCTTGCGCGCGGGCGTGCTCGATCTGCGCCGTGGCCGAGGCGTCGAGCACCTTGTAGGCCGGCCAGGCGCGCCACTGCACGCCGTAGACGGGCCCCAGGTCGTCCTCGCCGAGCCGGTAGGGGTTGGCCAGCCAGGCCGGGTTCTGGTTGGCGTTCTGGTCCCAGACCTTGCTGCCCAGCGCGCGGAAATCGGCCGCGCTGCGCGAGCCGCGCAGAAAGCCGACCAGCTCGCCGATGGCCGACTTGAAGGCCAGCTTCTTGGTCGTGACGGCCGGGAAGCCCTGCTGCAGGTCGAAGCGCATCGAGAGCCCCGGCAGGCTGATGGTGCGGATGCCGGTGCGGTTGTCCTGCCAGGTGCCGTGGGTCAGCACCTCGCGCACGAGGTCGAGATAGGGTTTCATCGGAAATGCAAAAACAACCGTCAGTCCATCGCTTGAGCGCGCACCATGCCGGCGTACATCCCGTTATGCGCCATCAACTCGTCGTGCTGGCCCATCTCGGCGACACGGCCATCGAGCATCACGACGATGCGGTCAGCATTACGGACTGTACTGAGCCGGTGGGCGATCAGGATCAGCGTCTTGCGGCCGTGCCACTGCTCGATCGATTGCTGCACGATGCGCTCTGACTCGGTATCGAGCGCCGAGGTGGCTTCGTCGAACAGCCAGATCGGCGCTTCCTTGTACAGGGCGCGGGCGATCGCCAGACGCTGACGTTGACCGCCAGACAACCGGCTGCCGTTGGTGCCGACCGAGGTCTCGATGCCTTCAGGCAGCGAGGCCACGAAGTCCCACAGGTTGGCCATGCGCAGACACGACTCGATGCGAGCCGGATCGATTGGCTGTGCATAGGCCACGTTGGCGGCAATGCTGCCTTCAAAGAGCACGATATCCTGCGAGACCACCGCGAACTGCCGGCGCAGACTGGTCTTGCGGATATCGGACAGATCGATCTCATCCAGGGTGACTCGGCCCTTGCTGGGGGAAACAAAGCCCAGCAAGGCGCTGACGACGGTGGTCTTGCCGGCTCCCGAGGGTCCGACCAAGGCGATGGTCTGCCCGGCGGGGATCACCAGGTCGAGCCGGTCGAGCGCCTTGCGCTCGCTGCCGTCGTACTGAACGCTGACCTGCTCAAACTGCAGATGACCTCGGGCCTGCTCCAGCTCGCGGGTGCCGTGATCGGGTTCGGCCGGGGTGTCCATCAGCTCGAAGCAATTGCGGGCGACCAGCAAGCCATTGAGGATCGGCTGCGACACGTCGGTGAGATGGCGCATCGGCGAGATCGTCATCAGCAGGGCGGTCAGGAAAGCGACGAAATCGCCTACCGAGCTGCCGGAGCGTGAGGATTCGAGCAGCGCCAGCGTCAGGATCAACGCCACACCGCAGGCGGCGATGATCTGGGTCAGTGGGGTCAGGGTCGAACTGGCGGCGATGTTCTTCATCGTCATCTGATGAAGACGCTCAGCTTCGGCGCGGAAACGCTGCTGCTCGAACTGTCCGGCATCAAAGGTACGCACCACGCGCCAGGCCCGGGTGACATCGTCGACGATGCCGACGAGCTTGACCTGCGAGGCATACCACAGGGCGCCGACGGCATTGACCCGCTTGCGCACCTTGGTCACGACCAGGGCCAGCAGCGGCACGCTGACCAGCGAAAGCAGCGTGAGCTCCCAGTTCAGATACAGCAGATAGCCCATCAGAGCCACCAGCGTGGTGCCGTCCCGTAGCACGGTTGTGACCGCACTGGACAGGGATGTCGCAGCATTTTGCGGGTCGTTGATGATGCGGCTGGCGGCCACCCCGGGGCTGAGGTGGTTGTACAGACTGGCATCGGCCCGGATCACTGCGGCAACCAGATCGATACGGATCTGGGTGACGGTCTGAGAGGTCGCCCAGTTCAGCAGATAAGTGCCCAGGAAAGCCAACAGTCCCCGGATTGCGAACAGGCCGATCACGACGGCCGGAACGATCCACAAGGGATAGGGCAGCTCACCCCCCCCCTTGAAGCCGCTGTCGAGCAGCTTCTTGAACAGGGCTGGCACAGCGGGCTCGACCGCTGCGGACAGGAAGAAAAACAGCACCCCGAGAATACCGCCCCATTTGTAGGGGCGCATGTAGCCGAGCAGGCGATTGGCAGTGGTCGGTGGCTTCATGGCTGTGCAAACAAAAAAGCCAGCCACGGCGGGCTGGCCTTTTTGTGAAGATCTGACCGGTGGTGGAGAGGAGGAGGATCGAACTCCCGACCTTCGCATTGCGAACGCGACGCTCTCCCAGCTGAGCTACCCCCCCACGCGGAATAGAGACTGGCATTGTAGCAGAGCGCAGCTCCGAATTAGTTGGGCTTGCGGGCAGCTCGGGCCCGAGCCAGTGCGGCTTCGATCACGGCTCGCTTGCGGGTGAGTTCAGCGCTGTCGTTGGCCTTGGTCAGGGTATCGAGGTGGGCGAGCTTGTGCTCGGCCTTGGCCTTGAGGCGCTCGGCGTGTTCAGTCGCAGCGCGGGCGCGACGCTGATTGCGGTCCTGGTACTGCTGCCGGGCCAAGGTGGCCTGTGCCTCGCTCCAGGCTGTCCAGCCGCTTTGGCCGGGTGTGATCACTTCCGTGCGGATGCAGTCGACCGGACACGCGGGGATGCACAGCTCACAGCCGGTGCAGTCCGCCTCGATCACGGTGTGCATGCGCTTGTTGGTGCCGATGATGCAGTCGACCGGGCAGGCCTTGATGCACAGCGTGCAGCCGATGCACCAGGTCTCATCGATCCAGACCACTGTGCGCGGACCTTCCGCGCCGCAACTGGCATCCAAGGGCACGGCGGGCAGCCCG
Organism: Burkholderiaceae bacterium; assembly: GCA_031970775.1. GTDB lineage: Bacteria > Pseudomonadota > Gammaproteobacteria > Burkholderiales > Burkholderiaceae_C > Sphaerotilus. Next base: position 3,843 of record DALYHR010000235.1, read on the forward strand.
GTCAGGGCCGCCAGTCGTTCGATGCCTGCCTCACCTCCCGGCGGGCAGCGATTGATCGGGGCCGTGCCTGCCTCGATCGCCTGCGCGTAGCTCAGACAGTCCGCGTACCCGCAGCGCCGACACTGGGTCTGGGGCAGCAGGGCATCGATCTGTTCGGCAGAGACGGCGGGG
>DALYHR010000236.1:0-1250 GCA_031970775.1 Burkholderiaceae bacterium
AACTACCGCATCAGCGGCGAGCTGCGCAACACCGACATCGTGATGAACCAGACCTTCTGGCTGGGTGTCTGGCCGGGCCTGCAAACCGAACAGCTCGACTTCATCGCCGAGCGGCTCGAGGAATTCTTCGGTCTGAACTTCTAAGCATGGAACTGGAACGCGAACTGCTGCCGGGCACCTGGCTGGTCCGGCTCAAGCGCTTCGAGGACGATCGAGGCAGCTTCGTCAAGACCTACGCACGCAGCGTCTACGACCGATTTGGCATCGATGTCGCGGTGATGGAGGAGTTTCATTCGATCTCCCACCGCGGCGTACTTCGCGGCATGCATTTCCAGCTTCCACCGCATGATCACGCCAAGATGACCTACTGCGCCTGCGGCTCGGTGCTGGATGTGATGGTCGATCTGCGCCCCGGCCCGGGTTACGGGCAGGTGGCCTCGATCAAGCTCGACGCGCGCGAGCCCCGGCTGCTGCTGATTCCCACCGGGGTAGCGCACGGCTTCCTCGCCCTCGAGGACAACAGCCTGATGGTCTATCGCACCAGTACGGAACACAGCCCGGCCCATGATGCCGGCATCCGCTGGGACAGCTTCGGATTCGAGTGGCCGCAGCTCGACGCGCCGTTGCGCGTGTCCGGTCGGGATCAGTCTCATCCTGCGCTGGCCGATTTCGTTTCACCGTTCCCGGCCCTCAACGCCTGAGAAGGTCATGAAGCTGTTCATCACCGGAGCGACCGGCTTTGTCGGCTCGCATGTTGTGCAGCAGGCGATGGCAGCCGGGCATGAGGTCGTGGCACTGCGCCGACCGGGCAGTCAGCCCCGCATCCCCCTGGCACAGCAGCCGATCTGGGTCGATGCAGCCCTGGATTCCGACCTGCGCCAGGCCCTGCAGGGCTGCGATGTGTTGATCCACCTGGCCTCGCACACCCCCAACCCGCCTTATGCCCCGCTGGATGAGTGCCTGTACTGGAACGTCTACGCCGCAATCCGCCTGACTCGTCAGGCGCGAGAAGCCGGCATCTCGCGCTTCCTGATTGCAGGCTCCTGCTTCGAGCATGGTGTGGCGGCCGAGGGTCTCGATCTGATTGAGACGCACACCCCCCTGCAGCCCAATCTCTCCTACCCGACCTCCAAGGCCGCGGCCACGATCGCCTTCGAAGGCTTCGCCCGCGAGCATCAGGTGCAGCTCAAGACCTTGCGCATCTATCAGGTCTTCGGTGAGGGCGAGGCCGAGCAGCGCCTCTGGCCCGC
>DALYHR010000236.1:1350-3997 GCA_031970775.1 Burkholderiaceae bacterium
CCCCCGACTCAGCGTCATCCTGCCGACCTGGAACCGGATGCAGTACCTGCCGCAAGCACTGGACAGTGTGCTGGCGCAGGAGGATGCCGACTTTGAGGTGATCGTCTCGGATAACGCCTCGACGGATGGAACTGCTGAGTACATGGCTCAGTTCGCGAATCACCCCAGGGTGCGCTACTCACGCAACGAGACCAATCTCGGCATGGTCGGCAACTGGCGCAAGGCCATCTTCGAGCTGGCTCGTGGCGAGTGGTTCCTGTTGATGTCGGATGACGACTACTTCACCGATCCGCATTACCTGCACGACGCGCTGACCCTGATCGAGCAGTCCGATCCGCGCTTCGTCTATGCCGGGGGCGATGTGCTGGACATCGAAAGTGGCCACACCCGGCGTTTGACCCCCCCCTTTGCCCCAGGGCTGGTGGATGGCGGTCAGGTCTTTGCCTCACGAGGCACCGTTGAGCCCCAGGACATCATCCTGTGCAACATGCTGTTCCGCGTCGCGGATGCCCGGCGGCTGGGGTTTCTGAATAACGAAAATAACCTCAGCACCGATTCGGAGCTCTACCTCAAGCTCTGTGCCGAAGGCTCTGTGGGCGTGATTCCCCGACCCGTCTGCGTTTACCGCTGGCACCCGGGCAATCTGATCAAAACAGTTCACCAGCACCCTGAGCGGCTGGCGGGTAATCTGGAATATCTTGTTCTGCCCTATGCGCATGCGCGCAACCTGGGCATGGATTCGGGCGCACTGGAGACCTACCGACACAACGTCAGCCTTAGCGCCAAGATTCGTGACACCCTGGGCCTGCTCTATGAGCAGCCGAATCGCAACCTATATCAAGCCTGCTTGAGCATGACGCTTCGCGAGGTGCCCGAACTGATGCCACGCATCCTTCGGCATCTCCGCATCGAGCGCATGCGCAACCGAGTTCGCACCTGGATTGGTCGACCGCCCAAACGGCGTCACCCGATCGTGTAAAGCAGCGCGCATGAATGCCTCACCCCGCATCGCCATCATCGGCGCCGGCTGGGCCGGGCTGGCGGCCGCTGTAACGGCGACTCAGGCTGGCGCGTCGGTCACCCTGTTCGAGATGGCGCCCCGGATTGGCGGGCGTGCCCGCAGCCTGCCGGGCCCGGTCGGCAGTGAACGGCTGGACAACGGTCAGCACATCCTGATCGGCGCCTACACCGCCACGCTCGGCCTGATGCGCGATGTCGGTGTCGACCCCGATCGGGTGCTGGAGCGCAGCCCGCTGTCGCTGGTGGGCCCGACCGGACAGGGTCTGAGATTGCCTCATGGCCCGGCCCCCCTGGCTTTTGCCTGGGCGACCCTGACGCAGAGCGATTGGCGTTGGCGTGATCGTCTGGCCTTGCTGAGCACGGCACTTCGCTGGACCCTGAGCGGCTTTCGCTGCGATTCGCGGCTGAGCGTGGCGGACCTGTGCCACAACCTGCCCCCGGCGCTGCGCCGTGACCTGATCGACCCGCTTTGCGTGGCGGCACTCAACACCCCGGCCCAGGAGGCGAGTGCTTCGGTGTTTCTGCGGGTGATGCGCGATGCCCTGTTTTCGGCTCCTGGTGCTGCCGATCTGCTGGTGCCCCGCGTACCGCTGGCCGAGTTGCTGCCCGAGCCGGCCGAGGCCTGGCTGCGCCAGCACCGGGTAGTGATTCACACCGGCACCCAGGTCCGTTCGCTGGATGAATTGAAGGCCGGCATCGGCAAGGACGGCATCGTGCTGGCCTGCAGTGCCAGCGAAGCGGCTCGGTTGGCTGAAGCGGCCAATGGCCGCTGGGCCAGGCAGGCCGCGGCCTTTGGCTACGAACCGATCGTGACGGTCTACCTTGATGCACCAGGGGCACGGCTGCGCGTACCGATGCTCAGCCTGCCAGAAGGCCCTCAGGCGCCGGCGCAGTTCGCGTTTGATCACGGTGCCATCGGCAGTCAGGCCGGTCGCTTTGCCTTTGTCATCAGCGGCGCTCGCCCGTGGGTAGAACGGGGGCGGGAAGCGATCATCAATGCGGTCCTGCAACAGGCGCGATTGGTGCTGAGCCGTCCGGACGGGCGCCCTTGTGAGCTGGCTGTGATGCACGTGGTGGCAGAGAAGCGGGCCACATTCCGCTGCACGCCGGGGCTGGATCGCCCGTCAGCGCAGATCGCCCCGGGCCTGGTGGCTGCGGGTGACTATGTAGACGGCCCCTACCCAGCGACGCTGGAAGGGGCGGTGCGCAGCGGGCTGGGTGCAGCCCGACTGCTTACCGATTCGCAGGCCTGATCAGGCGGCGAAATTGGCTTCGGCAAACGACCAGTTGACCAGGCTGGTCAGGAAGGTCTCGACGAACTTCGGACGCAGATTGCGGTAGTCGATGTAGTAAGCGTGTTCCCACACGTCGACGCACAGCAAAGCCTTGTCACCCGTGGTCAGCGGCGTGCCGGCTGCACCCATGTTGACGATATCGACCGAACCGTCGGACTTCTTGACCAGCCAGGTCCAGCCCGAACCGAAGTTGCCGACGGCCGAAGTCTGGAAAGCCTTCTTGAACTCGTCCAGCGAACCCCACTTGGCGTTGATGGCATCGGCCAGTGCACCGCTCGGAGCGCCGCCGCCATTGGGCTTCATGCAGTTCCAGAAGAAGGTGTGGTTCCAGA